>NZ_BAAAMU010000107.1:0-34359 GCF_039529435.1 Nonomuraea maheshkhaliensis | reverse complement strand
TCGCGATTTTACCGCAGGCGCCTGATATCAACGGTCGACACTCTCCACGTGCGTTTGACAGTCACACTCCAGCGTGTCGGTTGCGGCTGAAGGTGGCCCCCGCCCGACCCATCGTGCCGGGTCGGCCGGTGCGCCAGACTTTCCCGCAGCTTGCCGGAGAATGGATTTCCCGATTCTAACCGCAGGGCGTGCGCGCGCGGCCAGCGCGTATGTTCAAGTGAATCCCCGGCATCAGTTGAACACCCGGGACGGTGCCCGGGAGCGGTCGCGGCCGCGGATGCTGCGCGGCGGCGCGATTGCGTTAATGTCGGTCGTCCGGCGCGCCGTCATTTCCGAGTAAATTGTTCGACGAAGTCAGCTCCGTCGTCTTCGATTCGAGGAGCGCATGTGGAGATCGCCGTGCTCGGCGATGTGCTGTGGGATGTGGATATCACCGGAGCCGTCGAACGGATTTCTCCGGAGGGATCGGTCCCGGTCGTCTCGGAGCTGGTGACCTCGGAGAGCCCCGGCGGCGCGGGTCTGGCCGCGCTGCTGCTCGCCGGCCGTACCCCCGGACCCGATGAGAACCTGCCGCTCCCGCCCCCCTGGCCGCAGCCACCCACCCCGGGCTGGGGCCGGGCACGCCAACCCTGACGACCTGACCAGCGACTGGCGTGAACGAGGGCCGGTGGTGGTACTGGTCGTGCTCGCCCACGATCACGGTCAGCAGGCAGGCGCTGCCTTCGAGCTTCATGGCACGCTCCTTCGCCTGGAGGCCTCACCGCCCGCCCTCGGCAAGGGCTGGGGCGGCTGTGCCTTCCTTTGAGCCCTTGTCCGCCTGGCCCGAAATGACGCCGGGCAGGTCGGCCGAGGTGGCCTTGCGGCAGCCCGGTCGGCTGCCGGATGCCTGCCGGGATGGGGTCCCTCAGGTCAGTGTGCGCCCTTGCGGGCGTGCGGGGAAGCGGTGCGCCTACCCTCGTAGATGGCGATGGATCCCGCCGAAGCCCCCGCGAGCAGCGCGTCGCGCGAGGGTCGAACCGCCGGATGCGGCTGATGGCTTCCTGGCCGCGCCTCAGCGCGTCCGGGAAGGGGAAACGGGTCCATGGGAGTTCGCTGTTCGTCGCCGCCGTGCTCGCGGTGACCATCCTGGCCCGGCAGCATCATCTCGGTCGAGGTCGGGCTGTCGGTGTCCGTCATCGAGATCGTCTCCGGGGTTGCGCTAGGCAACACGCTGCACCTGGCCACCCCCGACTGGCTCATCTTCCTGACCTCTTTCGGCAGCGTGGTGCTGACCTTCCTGGCCGGAGCCGAGGTCGATCCGGCCGGCTTCCGTGCCACCTGGCGGGCCAGCACCCTGCTCGGGGTCCTGTCGTTCCTAGCGCCGGTTGCCGGATACGTCACGCCCTGGCAGGCGTGTCATTCGCCTGCCCGGACGACATCGCCTACGCCACCCGCATCGCCACCACCCAACTCAACCAACAGGCCAAGCCCTCGATATGGGGACGGCCACCACCGCCTGCCCGACGCTTATGCCGCCAGTTCGTCTATGCCCTTTGCGAAACGAAGCGCCAGGGGCGGCTCGGTCTTGTAGGGCCACACCGTTGGGGCGTTCACGAGCAGGGGTGACCTGAGGTGAAACGGTCCCCTTGAAGATCGGCTCCCGGGCCGCTCTTGATCGTCTCCCAGGTTCTACACGTGGCCGCTCGAGGGGTCTTCCCGTTCGTCGGAAGCGAGGTCGAGTACGGCCTTGCCGGGAACGCGGCGCGTCAGGAGCGCCTCTATCGCCTCGTTGACCTGGGTCCAGGGGCCGCGCCAGCCGACTTGTGGATCGAGTTCGGCGTTCTCCAGCAGGTGGATCAGGTAGGCGATATCCGGGCCGAAGGGGCCGGACACCATGAAGGGTTCCAACCGCTTGGGAATGCCTGTCAGTCGTTCTTCCTCGAAGTCGATGACGGTCGGCTCGCGAGATGCCCATCCGATGGACAAGGCGAGGCCGCCGTCCTGAAGTTGCCCGAACGCCTCGCTCAGCAGTCGGCCACCCACGTTGTCGAGCACGCCGAACACAGGATCGGTGGCTTTGGCCGTACCGACAAGGATCTCCGCGGCGCCCAGTTCGCGCAGTCCGACAGCGCGTTCCGGCCGCCCCACCGATGCGATGACGTGCGCGCCTGCGCGCACGGCCAGTTGTACGGCGAGCCGTCCCACACCTCCTGACGCTCCGGTCACCAGCACGCGGCGTCCGAGTACGGAACCCAGTCGGCGGACCGCTTGCAGAGCTGTCGCGCCGGCCGCGGGCAGGGCGCCGGCCGCGCCGAGGTCGACACCCTTGGGCACAACGGCCAGGTCTGCGGTGTGGACGGCACGCAGCTCGGCCCACCCGCCTGTCCCTGCGAACGAGGAGACGCGTGCGCCCTCAGGCGGTCCGGAGCCGTCGGCGGCGGCCTTCACCACAACACCGGCGGCATCCTTGCCGAAGACCTGGCCGGGGCGGAGTTGCCGGGCAGCGAAGGCAAGCTCGCCGAAGTTGAGCGAAGCCGTCACAACCTTGATCAACACCTGCGACGCCTGCGGTCGGGGTTCGTCGATCTCGTCGAACCGTACGCCTTGTGCGGCGTCGGGATCGTAGATCAGGGCACGCATCCATGTCCTCTTTCAAGCTTACTAACCAGTTAGATTGGTAGGAATAAGCTACCAGACTGAACTGACCAGTTAGAATTTTGGTATGCCTCGTCCCGCTGCACGTGATCGACTGCTGGAAGCCGCACGTGAGCTGTTCTACGCGCACGGCTACAGTGTCTCGATCGATGCCGTCACTGAGCGGGCCAACGTCGCCAAGCCCACCGTGTACGCGCACTTCAAGTCCAAGGACGCCCTCATCGGCACCGTGCTTACCGCGGCAAGCGACGAATGGTTCACCGAGTTGGATGTCGAACTGGAACGACGTGGTGGTGACCCGCCGGCTCAACTGGTGGCACCGTTCGACCTGTTGGCGGCTAACCTGCCCGACCCGAGCTACCATGGCTGCCTCCTGGTGAACAGCGCAGCCGTTTTCCTGACACCCGAGCATCCCGCTCATCACGCGTTGGCCATCCACGACGAGCGAATGCTCGCGTTGTTCGAGCGCCTGGCCACTGCGGCAGGAAGCACCCAACCAACCGTCGTGGCCCGGCAACTGCTGGTGCTCTATGACGGCGTCAAGACCCGGGGCCTGGTCGATCACACCGGCACTGCAGCCAGAGATGCCCGCGCGGCAGCGATGGCACTTGTCACTGTCGGATGAGCCGGTCGGGCCATTCTGCAAGGACAACGGCCAGGTCATCGGCTGGTGGTACGGCGCGCAGGGACAGAGCACGGTGCCGGAGGTGCCCATGTCGGGTGTCATCTCGTTCCACCCGCCGTACTGCCGCACGTGAGGGCGCTTCTCCGGCTTCCGCACGAAATGACGCTCTGCCCTCAGGGCAGGATGGCTGACACGCCGCCCATGCCGCCCATGTGCAGCTCCAGCAGGATGATGTCCGGCCTGAGCGTCCCCGCCTGGACGACCGACTCCTCTCCCGAACCGGCCTCCCCGACGACGGTGATGCCATCGGCGGATCCCAGCACAGCGATGAGGCCCTCGCGGACCACCGGGTGATCGTTGGCCAGCAGGACCTTGATCGCTTCCTTCAGCCACGGGCGCCTCCTCGGTCCTGGCCGCCACGGGAATGCTCACTTCGCTGGTGGTGCCCTCATCGGGACGGCTCTCGGCGGTTACGGTGCCGTCGACCTCTTCCACCCGCGCGAGCATGCCGCGCAAGTTCGTACCCCTCCCTACGTGGGGTTACGAGCCGATGAGCTCGCAGCACCGTCGGCAGGAAGCGGGCCAGGGCCGCCAAGAGCGCCCGATCGACCCAGTCCGGCTTCGGCCGGGCGACCTGACGCTTCAGCACGGCAACCTCATGGCGGAGCACCATGATCTCGACGTCCTTGGACGCCTGGCCACGCCCCAGCAACACCAGCCAGCCGAACACCCGGACCAAGGTCAGATACAGCAGACGAACAGACGCAGGCCGCGATCTTGCCCGCACGGCGGCTGGGGGTCAAAGCCGCAGATCAAGCACCGCTGATGAGTCATGAAGCGGTACAGGCGCCGGCGCGGACGAGAGCGACCAGGTGGGCGCCGTTGGCGTCCCGACCACCGGCGACACGCCGATCTCCACCGCGGCGTTCTCCGAGCTCACCCCTCGAGCGAGTACCGCACGCGATCGCCGTTGATCTGGCCGGCGCGAATCTCCACCAGCGCGATCGCCGGGGCCGGCAGCGTCGAGTCCCTGAGCGCCTTGGCCGCCCCGATGATCTGCTTCAGGAACTTGGCGGCGACCGGGCTGCCAAACGGGTTCAAACGGGCATTCATCGTGCGCTCCTAACGGTTGTCGCTGATGACACCTCAATCGGGTTCGCCAATGAGGAGTGCGGGTGGTTCAGAATCCGATGGCTTCGCGGAGCAGCAGGACGGTGCCGCGCCCGGGCTGGAATTCGGCGTTGAGGATGAGGAGGCGGTTGATGGCGCTGGGCCACCCGTGGACCTTCTGGGTACGGGCAGTCTCCAGCGGGAGGCAGTGGTCCTCGACGCGCCGCAGCGCGGTGTCCAAGTCAGGTACCACCTTCTGCGCCCCGACGATCCAGAT
This sequence comes from Nonomuraea maheshkhaliensis, assembly GCF_039529435.1. Lineage (NCBI taxonomy): Bacteria > Bacillati > Actinomycetota > Actinomycetes > Streptosporangiales > Streptosporangiaceae > Nonomuraea > Nonomuraea maheshkhaliensis. Next base: position 29,713 of record NZ_BAAAMU010000107.1, on the reverse strand, counting down.
CGCGCGGGCGGCGCCGCCGGCGTAGCCGGGAAGCTGGCTTCCGCTGCCCGAGGCGATCACGAGGGAGCCGGTTTCGGTGACCGCGTGCACGCTGCCCACGATGACGTCCGGGGTGCCGCCCAGCCGCCGGATGTCGTCCGTCTGGGTGGCGCGGTCCATTGCCAGGAGGCGTGGTTTGATGGCCTGGTACAGTCCGCCGGCGTTGATGTCCTCATCGATGCCGGACAGGCGCAGGGTCTCGCTGGCCCCGGTGAACACGCCGGCGCCCTCCGGGATCAGTTCTTTGACGCGGGTACGCGCGGCGGCGGCGTCGTCCAGAACCTCCACGGTGAAACCGTGTGCGGTCAGCGCAGCGGCCGCCCGCTCCAGGCGCTGCTCGGACGCCGGGTCGGTGAACGGGGTTGCCGGCATTGAGGTGGTCATGATGTCTCTGATCTTCCTGTTCGCTGGAGATGTGTTCGTCTCCGCAGCCGACAAGACAACCCCCCGGAATGTGAGGCCGGTGCGTCGCGTCACGTTCCGGCGGGTTGTCTTGTCGAACCGACGAGGACAGATACGACCAAGGGAGCTATCGGCACCATGACCACCCGATCCCGGCCAGGACACGGCCGGTCCGATCCCGGCCTGGACGCGATCACGAGCGAGCGGCGCCAGTTGATCAATATCGCCTACCGGCTCCTAGGCTCCCTGGCCGAGGCCGAGGACGCCGTACAAGAGGCCTACGCCCGCTGGTACGCCATGTCCCCGCGGCAGCAGGACGCCATCCAATCCCCTGGCGCCTGGCTGACGACGGTCGTCAGCCGCATCTGCCTCAACTTGCTCAACTCCGCCCGGGCCCGGCGAGAGACCTACGTGGGCAATTGGCTCCCAGAGCCGCTACCTGAACGTACGCAGCGGAGCACCGGACGGCCGGGCGGCACCACCGTCGACCCGGCCGACCGGGTCACCCTGGACGAGTCGGTCAACCTGGCCTTCCTGGTCGTGCTCGAATCGATGACCCCGGCCGAACGCGTCGCGTTCATCCTGCATGATGTCTTCTGCCACTCCTTTGCCGAGGTCGCCGAGATCGTCGGCCGTACCCCGGGAGCATGCCGCAAGCTGGCCTCCTCGGCCCGCCGCCGCATCCGGACTTCGCAACCTTCCGTGACTCCGGCGACCCAGCGCGCCGACATCGTCAGGGACTTCAAACAGGCATGGGAGGCCAAGGACATCGACGCCCTCATCGGCCTGCTCGACCCCGACGCCACAGCGATCGCCGACGGCGGCGGCCTCACCACGACCTTCCTGCACCCCATCGAGGGCGCCAAGCAGATCGCGCACGCCTGGGTCGAAATCGCCCGCCGGAGGCGCGGCAACATGACGCTCCTGGACCGTACGGTCAACGGTCAGCCCGGCCTGGTGGCTGAGCAAGACGACGCCATCGTGACGGTGTTCGCGTTCGACGTCGTGGGCGACCGGATCAAGCACATCTGGGTAGTACGCAACCCCGAGAAACTACGTCACTGGACGACGGATTGACGCGCCCCGATCACCACGCCCGTTCCCACCCCGGATGCCACCGGCGGCCCGCACGCTCGAAGTACGCACATTCCCTGCCACATCACGCGCCGGGAGACCACACGCAGATCCCACCACCCCGAAGACATCGCCACCGTCACGGACCCCCTGTGAGGTCGCCAACGGCCCCGCTGAGGCCGCGGGCAGCAGCGGCTGCGTGCACGCTGCTGCCGGCCAACACCGCCGCCGTCGACGCAGGCGACCCCACGCGCACCGACCAGGGCCCATCGCCCTGCCACAAAGCCTCCGGCCAGATCCCATCCGGCCCGGCACAGGCAACGGCATCGGCGGCGAAGAGAACCCCGGCTTCGGCACCGGCGGCCACGCATGTCAGCACCATCGGACAGGCGTACACCTGCATCCTCGATCACTACTTCGCCATGAAAAGCGATCATGCCCGCCAGCAACCGGAACGCCGAACCCCAGGTCAGCCCCAACAGCCGGGTTTCGGGCACCCACAGGCTCCTGTCGGCAGTGTCGGGCTATGGCGCTGCGTGAGCGATTTTGTGGATCTCGGGCGTTGGTGTCCCCTCGGGGTGGGCTCGTTCGTCGTCGGGGTGCCAGCGAACACGGCAGAGGAGATCATCATGGAAGCGCGACTCAACACCTCCGAGAGCCCGGTCACGAGCAAGCTGGCGAAGTACATCATCTCCGCGAGCAAGGTCGTGCACGACTCTGCTTTGCCCGCGGTCGCAGGAGTTGGTGGCCTTGCGTGTGAGCCGGATCAACGGCCGCGCCGCCTGCGTCGACATGCACACCAAGGATGCCGCGCACGCGGGGGAAACGTCGGTGCGGCTCAACCTGGTCGCGGTGTGGCGGGAGGCGACGGCCTTCGCCGAGCCGGGCGGGCCGCCCTGGAGCTGGCCGAGCAGGGCACGCGCATCGCGGACGCGGTCGGGGTGTCCCCGACGAGGTCTGGGCGAACGCCGCCAAACACTGCGACGAGGCCCAACTCGGCGCCCTGCTGTCCCACATCGCCCTCATGAACACCTGGAACCGTCTGAACGTCATCACCCAGCAGCCTGCCACCGGCGACTACCAGCCGGGACAGTGGGGATAGCGGACTGACGAACCAACGAATTAACGAACTGGCGGGCTGGCCATCGGAAGAGCGGGGTAGGAGCGGCGTTTCGCGCCCAAGCCGGATGAGGGACGCGCGCTCCGCGGTAGGTCTCATCCGGCCTTCCGCCGCAACCGACCCCATCCCCGCCGCCGTCGGCCGGTGGCTCTGGTCGGCTTGGCGGGGGCCGGGTGGATGGTTGGGGTTTCCTGCACGCACCTCTGAGGAGGGAGATCATGGGCGACCTGCACCACCTCATGCACCTGGTGCTCAACCGATGTGGCGCCCTCCCGGGCATCGGCCGGCGGAGCCATGATCCATATCACACGCCGGGCATGTCACGTTCCTGGCAGCTCATCTCGTCCGCGTAGTGCGCAACCGGCCTATCACTCGCAAGGGACAAGGGGACCATCGTGTTCGCCGTCTACCTCGTGATCACTTCTCTCGCCTCGGCCGTCGTCGGCCTGGCCGCCATCGCCAACCTCATCGGCCATGACTACCCCAAGAAACAGGCGGACCAGCTTCGCGTGCCGCGTTCCTGGATGCTCCCGCTGGGCGTGATGCTGGCGGCAGGCTCGCTGGGACTGCTGGCCGGGTTCGCCGTTCCGGTGCTGGGCCTGCTCGCCGCCGCCGGCCTCGTGTTGTACTTCCTCGCCGCGTTCTGCGTTCATCTGCGGGCTCGTGACCACCACTTCGGCGCCTGGTCCGCGTTCTTCGCACTGGCGGCCGCCGCCTTGGCCGTGAACGTGGCCTACTACTGAGTTCCGGCCCAAACCGAGATCAGTTCGTCCGCGACGCCTCGAGTTTGGACGCGCTGGAGAATGCCTCCTTCCCAATCCGGCTCATCGGAGCGGCAAGAAGATCACCATGGACGATCGCTCCGGCTACGCCGGCAAGCGGATAGGGGCAGATGGCGCGGCGAACTGGGGGGCAGGCCCGTGAGCACAACCGGCGACAGGCCAGAGCGAGTATCCCCCACCACGACGGACTCTGGGCCGTCCCCGAAGCCATCCTCGCCAACCTGCGGACCGGACAACGCCACTCCGGCACCCGTCACACCATCACCCGCCCAGGAGACACCATGACCACCCCGAGTCCGGCAACACAGTTCACCACCCCGGCTTCCGCCGAGCGCCTGGAGAAGGCGGCCGCCGCGCTGACAGCCAACCGTTTCACCGTTCTGCTGCTGCGCCAAGCCATCGGATTCTGACACCACCAGCAGAACACGCGCCCATCCCCCTCCACACCACCGACATCCATCACCTCAGGCCCTTTAGACAAAGCCGCCAGACCCAGACGTTCAGTGAAGCGCTGCTGGTGCGGACGCACCCTGCAGCACCCTCCGGCAAGAGCCCGATGCTTCATCCATCACGTTCGCAGGAGAGAGGAAACCGATGAGAGATCTGCAGACCATCGCCGACCGCGTCGAGATCGAGGCGCTGCGGGGCGAACACGCCGACGCGGCGATGATCGGCGACTACGACCGTTTCGCGTCGCTGTTCACCAGGGACGCGGTGTGGCGGATCCCCCCTGCCAACATCGAGTTCACCGGGCGGAAGGAGATCCGCGCCGGTATCGAACGGCTGCAGGGTGCGTGGGAGTTCTGGGTGCAGAACGTGCACCCGGGCACGATCCAACTCGATGGTGACACCGCGACCGGCCGGGAATCCATCTTCGAGATCGGTCGCCAGCGCGACGGCAGGTCGGTCGTCATGTACGGCCTGTTCCACGACCGCTACCAGCGCACCCCGGATGGCTGGAAGTTCACCGAGCGCGTCCTCGAGCCCAGGTACCTCGACACCACTGCGCTGACGGGTTCGCCTCATGTGACCTGGGACCCCGCCGGCCCAGAGGCCGGAAACACCTCCTCTGCGGAAGAAACCCGATAACCGCGGCTAAACCGAATCTCTCGACGCGGTTCCCCATCTGGACGAGCCGCATCAGGGATGTGATCCCACCGGCTGACCCGGGCAACGCAACCTCTCGGAAGGTGAGGTGACCTGTGGGGCGACCCGCCAGCCTCACAGGTTCACTCCGCTGTCCTGTCGAACTGCCCACTGGTATGCCATGTCCCGGCAGCGGGACGCCATCGCATCCCCGGCGGCTGGTTGGCCACGGCTTCGTCGAAGACGAGCCCTTCCGCGCGCAGCACCTCGTGCACGTCTCGATCATCGTCGGGATCGACCCAGCGGAAACCGTCGGACACCTGTCCCGACCTGGTAAGGACCCTTAGATTCAAACGATCAACGCAACCCTGCTGAGGCCGGGCCACCTGCCGACACAACACCGCGAACTGGTGTCGCAAGGTCAGGATCTCCGCCTCCTTCGACCTCTGCGAGCGCCGCGACAACACCAGCCGACCCGCGAGCCGAATGAAGATCAGATAGAGCCACCGCAACGCCACGAACAGCGATCCCCGAAACCTTGGCTCACGAAAGATCGAAGGTGAGACCCGACGTGGCGATGCCGATCTCACCGTCGTATCCGGCCCCGGCGGCGGCTCGCGCGGCTGAGGCGTCCGTGCCTGGCTGCAGGTGCGTCAGTAACAGGTGCCGGGCATCGGCTTCCAGGGCTTGCCGACCCGCCTGACGGGCACTCGTCAGGTAACGCCGGGAATTCTCCGGGACCTGGTTCACATGGGTAGCCTCGGCCAGGAGCAGGTCAGCGCCACGCGCCAGTTCCACCCTGTCGGGACTCGGGCCACTGTCGCCGGTGTACGCGAGCACCCGTCCGCCCGCTGTCAGCCGTATGCCGGCATTGGGTACGGAGTGCGGCAGCAGACGAGTCCGTGCGCGAAACGGGCCGATGTCGAATCCGCTGCCGGCGGTGAACTCGTGCAGGACATAGGCGTCGGTCAGCACCCCTGGGCGGTCCAGCGCGAGCACCGCGTCCAGCGCGCCGGGCAGCGAGTACACCGGCAGCCCCGCCGGCGGGTCGTCACGCATGGTGCGCGCCCGCAACAGCGGGTTCAGGTCGGCGCAGTGGTCGGGATGTCCGTGGCTGATGAACACGGCATCGATCTGATCGGCGCTGACCCGTTCCAGCAGCCGCGGCACCGTCGCGTGTCCAAGGTCGACGAGCAGCCTGAACCCGTCGTGCTCCACGAGGTAACCACTGCAGGCCTGGCCAGCCGCCGGCCACGCACCGCATCCGCCAAGGATCGTCAGCAGCATCCGTGAACCCTAACGGATGTCGCTCGAGCTCAGTGATCGACACGAAGCCCGGTCCGCCGTGAGGCGCTGGAGGCCGAAGGAGGTGTAAGGCCTCCTCGTCGGGCCGTCGCAGGTGTGGAACGCGATCGAACAGGTCGTACCGCGTGACCTGCTCGCCGCGGCGGTGGAAGGTCGAGGACCTCCAGCAGCGGCTCGATGAAGTCTGCGCCGTTTGTTACCGCTTGGGCGATTCGGCCCGCCACGCCGCGGCCCCGCCTCATCATCGCTCTCCGGGATGAACGCCGCGATCGTCCGGCACTGCCGTCCAGCCCTGAGGGCGAGTCGCAGAGCCACCTCTTTCCCAAGAGCTGTTGGATAAATTATAATCCCAAGGTGTCTTTGGAAAATCAGGATGACCTGGTTCCCCTGCGCGCCCTGGCCAACCCGCTGCGCATCCGCATCGTGTCGCTGCTCACCGGCGCGTCGATGTCGGCCACCGAGGTCGCCGACGAACTCGGCATCGCGCACGCCTCAGCCAGCTACCACCTGCGCCAGTTGGCCAAAGCGGGCTTCCTCCAGCAGACGGACGAGCGGCCGCGGGCAGGCAAGGGCCGTCCGCAACTGCGATACCGGTACGATCCGTCCAGCGGCGAGCGCCTCGACCGGTCCGAGGGACGGCAACTCGTCCACCGGGCGATGAGCACTGACCTGGCCAGGCGCCTGGCTGAGACTGATCGCCGGCGCACGTCGATGGACGCCGAGGTATGGCTGGCCAGGCCCGTCTGGGAGGAGATCGTCGGCCTGATCGACCAGGCCGTGGCGCTCCTGCACGACAAGGCCGGCCCGCCGCACGACGGCGTCAAGGTCAGCATGACCGCGCTGCTGCTCGAACTGCGTGACGAACGATGATCGGCCGCCTGCCCGAACTGCGTGACGAGCGGTGATCGGCCGTCTGCTCGTCTGCGCGGCCGGCGCGTTCCTGTCGATGGGACTGCTCATCCCGGCGGTTCCGCGATACGTCACCGGCCCGCTGGGCCAGCAGGCCGGCATGGTGGGCGTCTCGCTGGCCGTCACCGCGGTGGCCGGGGTGCTCGCGCGCCCGCTGGCCGGACGGGTCGCCGACCGGGCCGGACGCCGCACGGCCCTGTGCGCGGGCGCGCTGCTGCTGTCCGGCACGTCCCTCGCGCTGCTCGCCGTCGGGCACTTACCGCTCTTCCTCGTCCTGCGCGGCGTCGCCGGCATCGGTGAGGCGCTGGCCTACGTCGGCCTCGCAACTCTGGCCAGCGACCACCGGCGGCCCGGCGCGGCGATCAACCACTTCTCCGTCGCCGTCAACGCCGGCCTGCTCACGGGACCCGTCATCGCCGAGACGCTGTACGCCGCGTCCGGGTTCGCCGCAGTCTGGGTCACGGCCGCGGCCGTGGCGCTGGGGTCGGCGGCGCTCGGCCTCACCCTGCCGAAGACGACGAGCCCGGACACGGAGAGCGCGAGCCCGGATCCGGGAACCCGGCGGGCCCGGCCGCACCACACGTCCGCTCTACGACCCGGTTTCGGCTACCTGGCCTCCGTGTGGGGCTACACCGCCATCAGCGCCTTCCTGCCCCTGCACCTCGCCGCGCTCGGCGGCTCCGGCGGCCTCCATTTCCTGGTCTACGGCGGCGTCCTCGTCGCCATCCGACTGGCCGGATATCGCCTGCTCGCCACGGCCGCCCCGACGCGCCTGGCCGTCACCTCCCTCCTGCTGACCGGGACGGGATCGATCCTGCTCGCCGCCTGGCCCTCTCCGGCCGGGACCTGGTGCGCGATCGCGCTGATCGGCGCCGGGCAGGGCCTCGGGCTGCCCGCCTTCCTCAGGATGGCGGTGCACGGCCTGCCCGTCCGCGAACGCGGATCCGCCGTCGCCACCACGACGGCCTTCTTCGACATCGGATTCCTCACCGCCACCCTGGCCCTCGGCGCCCTCGCCGACCGGTTCGGCCTGGCCGGCGGCTTCGCCCTCGCGGGCGTCGTGTCCGCCGCCGGAGCGCTGCTGTTTCTGCCCGTACGTCACCACGAACACGAAGGAGCCCCCTTGACCCTTCCCCCCGCTGACCTGTCCGGCTATGCCGACGTCGTGTTCGACGTGGCCGTGCCCCTGCTGGCGGACAACCGGGTGCTGATCAACGCTGAGATCGAGCATGCCCCGCTCGCCCGCGCCCTGGCCGAGGCTGCGTACGCCAGAGGCGCCCGCTACGTCGACGTCTGGTACTTCGACCCGTACGTCAAACGATCCCGCGTCCGGCACGCCGCCACCGCGAGCCTGGCCGAGGTGCCTTCGTGGCTCGACGCCCGCAACGACGAGCTCGGACGCGAAAGCGGCGTCCTCGTCAACATCCGCGGCGCCGCCGCCCCCGACGTCCTGGCCGGGCTGGACCCGGTGCGCGTCGGGCTGGACCGCATGCCGGCCCTGACCTCCCGGCAGCGGCTCCAGCTCGGCAACCTGGTCCGCTGGACGATCGTCCCCTACCCGACGCCCGAGTGGGCCCGCGCCGTCTTCGGCGAACCCGACCAGGCCCGGCTGTGGCGGCACCTGCGCCGCATCCTCCGTCTGGACGAGCCCGACCCGCGCGAGGCGTGGCGGCAGCGCATCGCCGAACTGCTCGACCGCGCCCGACGGCTCACTGAGATGCGCCTGGACGCCGTGCGGTTCGAGGGCCCCGGCACCGACCTGACCATCGGCCTGCTCCCGGACGCCCACTGGACCGTCGCCCGCCTGGAGGACGTCAAGGGCCGCCCCTTCCAGGCCAACCTGCCGACCGAGGAGGTGTTCACCACCCCCGACTACCGGCGCGTCGACGGCACGGTCCGCGCCACCCGGCCGCTGTCCCTCGACGGCACCGTCATCCGCGATCTGGAACTGACCTTCGCCGACGGCCTCGTGACCGGTGTCAGGGCGAGCGCCGGAGCCGACGTCGTCCGCGCGCACCAGGCCACCGACGCGGGAGCGGCCCGGCTGGGCGAGCTCGCTCTGGTCGACCGTTCCTCGCGGGTGGGCGAAAGCGGCATCACCTACCTGGAGACCCTTCTGGACGAGAACGCCACCTGCCACCTGGCCTGGGGCGCCGGGCTGCCTCCAGGCGTGCCCGCCCACCTGCGTACCGACGATCCCGCACGGCTCGACGCGGCGGGCGTGAACACCTCGCGCGTGCACGTCGACTTCATGGTCGGCGGCCCGGACGTCACGGTCACCGGGCTGGGGCCCGGCGGGAAGGTGGTGCTCCTGCGCGACGACGCCTGGGAGTTCTGACGCCCTGCCACAGTCGGGAGTATCAACTTGACGGCCGATCTCAGTCGCGAATGATCTCGTTGAAGGGAGAGTTTGTTGTGCGTGGCACCGCCCTGACCGTGTCCGTCGCTGTCATGGTCGTACTCGGAGGGTGTTCCGCGCCGACGCCCTCGCCGGGTGAGGTGCGGCAGGCGCCCGGTGAGCAGAAGGCGTTCGGCACCAGGAAGAACTACACCGCGGACTCCTTCATGAAGGGCACCCGCTACCCGGTGGAGGTCTATTTCCCACCGCTGCCCGCGGGGGTGAAGCAGGTGACGGTGCTCGCCATGGCAGGGCTGGGCGAGCTGACCGGCATCCCCGTGACCGACGGCGCGCCACTGTCATGGGCGGATCGAGCGGTGCTGTCCGCGCTGGCTCGCGGACCGCCAGCGGTGCTGCGCGCCCACCGACTGGTGACACCGGGGACGCTGTTGCGCTGGCACTGGCGTCTGGTCGCGCGTCACTGGCCATCGACGGCCCCGCCTGGTCTTGTCCACACGTCGCTGAGCGAGAGCCACGACGAGTGGCCCTCCGCGGCCAGGGTTCCGACGGTGGCCAGGGTTCGGACGACGGCCAGGCCGATGCCCCTGGACGCGCCGGTGACCACGGCCCAGGTGTCTGGCAGCCCTCCCGCACCACGCCGTCCGGAAGCCCGCGCCTCTGCCGTCGCCACCCACCGACCCCACCTCGGGACGGCTTCATCGTTCGTCAGAACCGAGTGGTTTTGTCCGTGACGGCAACCCGCCGGATCTGATCAGGCGTCATCCCTCTGACACCTCTCAAGTCCGCGCCTTTCAGGTCGGCCCCGCTCAGATCTGTCTCGCTCAGATCCGCCCCCCTCAGGTGCGCCTTGCTCAGGTTCACCCCGCTCAGGTCCGCCCTGCTCAGGTCCGCCCCGCTCAGGTCCGCCCTGCTCAGGTTCGCGTCGATGAGGGTCGCCTGAACCAGGTTCGCCTTCCTCAGGTTGGCCAAGCGAAGATCCGAACTTATGAGATTTGCATGGTCCAGGTTCGCACCGGGAGCGCGGATCTCACCGAGGTCGGCATTCAGCGGCAGATAGTACGGTTCAGCGGTTCCACGGCCGATGACGGTCAAGGCGGCCTGGATGTCAGCGGCCGGCTTCGCCGGCGGTTTGGCCTCAGGCACGGGATCGTGCTCGCGGACGAAGGCTGTCAGCACGTCATAGATGGTGTCGTGGTCACGCGGGGAGTCTCGGGCCAGGCGTTCCAGCGCGTAGATCGCGCCTAAGCGGACGTCGAGCGTGGATGAGCCCAGCTGCTCGATGTTCTTGGTGTAGCGGTCGGTGATCTGCGCCTCGCGGGTTTCCTCCAGGGTCAGCGCGGTGTATGTCAGGCCGAACGCGGTGAAAACCACGCTCAACACCACACCTGTTCCGCTGATCCATTGGGTGCGCGCCTGCCGGCGCTGGATCAGCAATTCCTCGCGGTCCTTGACCGGTAGCGCCGCCAGCTCCGTCGCGGTGGGCGCCGGCACTCGCCTCGCCCGTGTCCGGTCCATCGCCTGCCGGGCCAGTGCCCAGGCGGCGAGCAGGACGGTCATGATGACCGCCGGCGCACCTGAGGCGAGCTTCGGCCACACCGGTGGCTTCTCGTAGAACTCGTACTCCTGCGGGGCCCATGCCGCCAGCAGTTGTCCTGAAACGTACGCCAGTACGAGCACCACCAGCGTGACCGCCGTCGCCAGCCATGGCCGTCCCGCTCTCCGGGCCTTGAGCGGGTTCAGATTCATGATCTTCACTGCGGTATTGCACACGGGCCCGGTAGCAGTCCGCCTGCAGAACGATGATTTTGACCGCTCCGGCGCGGACCGCACGGCGGATCTTGCCCGGCAGCGGCCCCGCTGATCATGCCGCTCCCATGGGGATCTCCAAGATCCCGGCAGAGCCGAGCTCAGGCGATTGTCGCCGACGCGAACGGCACCGGCCGCCCGCGAGAGTGGTACCGCGAGCCGAGCACCGGACAGGGCGACCCGGTCCGCACTGGATGTTTGGCCGAAAGGACGACTATGCGCCTACGGCACCACCGGCCGGTCCGGCCTGTGCGCCGCGGAGAACGAAGTCCGCCACCCGTTCCAGGAATTCGTCGTCCAGGGGGTGGCCGAGCATGAGCCAGTGGAAAGGGAGCGAGCCGGAGATCATCTCCGGCAGGAAGCCCGGATCGGTATCGGCGGGCAGTCCGCCGCGCTCGAGGGCGCGCTCGAACGCGGTTTCGGCGTGCAGATGCTGGACGTCGCGCAGCGGACCACCTGCCATGCCGCCAGGTCAGGGCGACGCCGATCCCAGACACGACATCCGGATGCGTTGATCCGGGGATTGAAGCAACGATTCGTTGTGTCAAGCAGGGCCGGAGTCCAGGCTTCCCAAGGAGCAAACGGTTGCAGCACGCTTGAGGAGAACCTCGTGATCTACCACCAGATCCGCGTCGCCATGAAGCCCGACGCTCCAGAAGAGCAGGTCCAGCACGCGCTCGACCTGCTGCGGCAGCTCGGCGACCAGCTCGACGTCGTCGAGTTCTTCATGGTCGGCCGCGACTTCGGCGGCGACTTCCACTACGGCGCCATGTACGCGCTGAAGGACATCGACGCCTACCGCACCTACATGTACGACCGGCTGCACCGCCAGATCGACGCGATGGGCATCCCGCTCGCGGCCGACATGGTCTCGCTGGACCTCACCGACGACCCCGACCCGGAGATCGGCGACAAGATCGCCCAGGTGCGCAGCGACCGGTTCGCCGGCCACCCCGAACTCCTCGGCCTGGTCGAGGGCCTCGGCTCCTGCGAGGGCAGCGGCGTCCCTGAGAGTGATACCCCCGACGCGGAAGGGCTCATCAGCAATCAGCGAGTCGGGTGCGGATGTGATCGGCCTGCGGGAGGCCTAGCTCGGTGAAGATTGCCGCTGCTTGCCGCCAATGGTGGCGGGCCTGTTCCTGGTCGCTGTGCCGATGGTGCAGGCGGCCGAGATGGTCATGGATTTCGGCCCGGTTGTATGGATCACCCTGATCATTGGCAAGAACCAGTGCGGCGGTGCAGTGGTCGAGGGCCTCCGTAGTTCGGTGGCCTGCTTCAGCGAGGGCCGCGAGTCCGGTGAGGGCGTCGATCTGCCCGAGCCGCGTGCCGATGTTGCGAGCAAGCTCTAGTGCCTGTCGGAGGTGGGCGAGGGCATCGTGATGCCTGCCTAGGCGGCGGTGGACGACACCGAGCTTATTGAGGACGAAGATCTGCCTATCGAGGTTTCCTATGGCCTGCGCCAGATCTGGACCGGGGCGCCGGACAGCGGTTGTCACACGTTGACCGTCGGCGAGAGGGAGTACCACGCGTCGAGATCCCCGTTTGCCCAATTCGACGAAGTCAGGACGTGCTGAACCGCGAGCGTCACACGCGCGCGTAATGTCCCGCCAGGCGGCATGACAGGCAGGCGATCTCGGCCGAATAGAACCGCAAGACCTTGATCCACGGCGGCCACGCATACGCTACGGCATCACCGTTAATGCCGTCGCCTCTGACGTGGTTGGTACTGATGCCACGCTGAGGTGTCCGCTGATGGCGTCTCGCCAGCACAGGTGATCGGCGAACGGGCGCTGGATCGTCCGTATCCGCTGATGCCGATCCTGCTCGTGCCGTGGGTTCAGGATGTGAGAAGGCAGGAGCAGGTCACGTCCACGATGGTCTGGCGCTGGAAGGGCCCGCGCAAGTGCGCGGGCTCTTCCGGCGACCTGCTCTTGCCGGCTGATCGAAGCCCAGCCTGAATCCACGTGCGCCGTGAGGCGCTGATGATTTGAGTGGAGGTGAGAGACCTTCGCCGCCGTTCCTGTCGCGGCAGGACGGTGAAGCTGGCGGCAGCCTGACCCGGGAGAGGCGGGAGCAGCCGCGACAAAGCCGGGACGGGCCAGCACCGCCAGATGGCGTGGGTCCGGCGCGGAAGGCGGGCTGGGCTCATCGTCGGCCGAACAGGTCAGGACGGGGCGGAGCCGCCGTAGTAGTCCGAGTCCGGGAGAGCCGGACACATGGCCAAGGGCGGCAGCGGTATCGAGAAAGGCGGATTGAGGTGCCCCTGATCTTCCGGACACGGCCAAGTAGGAGGGTGCTGACTGGTCTGGAAGGAAGGGTTCGTGGCGGGGAAGAACTATTCAGAGGAGTTCAAGGACGAGGTCGTCAAGGCCGTCTTGGACGAGCAGTCGACAATCGGGCAAGCCGCCAAGGATTTCGGTGTATCGCGGGAGACCGTGCGGAACTGGGTGACCAAGGAGAAGCGCTGGGCGGATGCCGTGGTTACGAGGCCGGTGTGCAGGCCCGGCGCACGGCGGGCAGATGGGCAGTCAGGGTCCGCGCGTAGGCGATGGGCACGGCCGGGATCTCATCGCCGATCTTCATCCAGGCGATCCCCTGGGCTTCGGTCTGCGCGGCTTGCTGTTCCTGACCAGCGCCATCCATCTCGATGACGGCCTCCATCAGCAGGCGACTGTGGATCGAGGCGGCCAGGGCCAGGTCCACCGCGTGAGTGGCTTGAAGGATCGCCGTCGCGCCGGGTTCGGGCACGCTCGCGTCGGTCATCGCCCGGCCATGACGCACCAGGGCGGAAGGAGCGGTGTGTTGTGGCTCAGCCATGCCTCGCCCCACATACGGCGCCTCCGCGCCTCCGGCCAGTCGCCGTTGTGCAGGACCACCTCACCGTTGTCGAGATAGCGAGGCTCCAGCCCCAGCCGCTGGGCGAGCTCCTGCCCGCCCACAGCAGTAATCCCGGGGGGGCCTGTCCGTGTCCATGAACAGGGCCGGCCCGGCCGGCCGGCGCTCTGATTCGGGCACCACGGCGATGCCGTCCAGAGCGCCGACAGGTATCTCCTGGCGCGGGCTCACAGCCGCGACTCTGGCCAGCGTCAACGGGGTGCCAGTCAGGATGGTTGTCATGGCGCAGGCTGCGACATCGGACCACCAGGCGGCGAACTCCGGCATATCACGGCGACCACGTGGCGGTCGCGCCGGTCGATCAGGCGGTAGGCATGGGCCAGCCCGTATGCCCAGCTGAGGGCCGTGGAGGCGTGCTGGTTCTCCACGAGGTCGTGCGGGGACTCATCCCGCTGGGGTAGCCGGAGAGCCCGCCTTCCCGCCGCAACCGCGAGAAGTCCTGTCGCCCGGTGAGCAGTTTGTGCACGTACGCCTGGTGACCGACGTCGAAGACGATGCGGTCGACGGGAGAGTCGTACACACGGTGCAGGGCGATGGCCAGTTCCACGACGCCCAGGTGCGGCCCCAGATGGCCGCCCGTACGGGACACCGCGCCGATCAGGAACCCACGGATCTCGGCGGCAAGCCGGTCCAGCCGCGCCGTGCTCAACCCCTTGAGATCGGCCGGACCGCTGATCGAGGACAGAACGCTCATGGACGACCACTGCTCCTTCGCGAAGTTCTCTTTCCGGGCGGCGATGTCACACCTCAAGTCCGATGACATGAGGTCGTGAACGTGTGATCAGGCCTGTCCGCGGGTGCTCAGACCTGCGGCTATGACCGCCAGCACCCCCGCCATGAGGAGGGGCAGACCGATCGTCAGAAGCGCGAGGAACCCAAAGATGATCAGGACCACACCGGCGATCGCCAGCGCGGTCCCCCGTCCGGGGGCCTTGCGCGTCATGCCGTATGCCATCAGCACAGCGCACCCGACGAGCCCTCCGGTGAACCAGGACACCGGAGGATCACCCTGCTGTGCGGTCAACCCCAGGTACAAGACGAACATCGTCGCGGTGATCACAACCGCCAACGCCGCCGGCACGGTGCCGGCGCCGAACCGTCTCCCCGCCCGCCGCCCCTTCCCGGACGCGATGGGCGCCTGCCCCTCCTCGGACGGATCGCGCTCGCCGGTCATACGAGTCCTCCTCGTGGCGGCGTTGCCGGTTCGCTCAGGCCGGCGATGAAGGGCTCGCGGACAGCCGGGTCGCAGTGAGCCGCCTCAAGCGCCCGCTTGTCCGCGTCAGGGCCGGGACCGGACGGATGGTCGGTTCCCGGCCCGCACGCGAGCGGCATCGAGGTGGCTCCGTCCCAGGCCGGGCCGGAGGGGAAGGTGACGTCGATGACGACGCGATTCCCGTTCAGGTCGATGGTCAGATATCGGTGCACGTCCCACAAGCCTTCCTCAGGCACGGCGGTGGCCGCGGCCGGGCCGAAGCGGCGGGAGGCGTCGTCGGGCGTGCACCGGTAGACGCGATGGACCAGTTGCGGTCTGGTGTGTGGCCAGTGTTCGGCCAGGATCGCCGCCAGCAGCGCATGCTTCGTCGAACACGTCCCACGCCACTCGGCGAGCGCCCCCCGAGCGCTCCGGTCCCTGGGCCGCCCGTACGGCATCGAGCGCACCGCCTCCACGACCTCCGCCAGCGAAGCGTTCTCCGGCAGACCCGCCCTTGCCGCCAGCGATGTCAGCATGGGGTCATTCTCGGCCCGCGACGGATTCCATCGCCGCCCGGCGCATGCAGTCGGTCTTGCTCCCCGGCTCGTCGGTGATCAACCCGTAGGCCGCGAGCTCGGACAGGGTGACGACCTCGCCGAACGCTGCCCAGTGGCCGTTGGAGATCTGGCGTAACTGGACCCAGACGCGGTGCGCCTCGACCATGGTGTTCTCGGCGCCCTCCGCGGCCAGAACCGCCGCGGTGACGCGCTTGACCAGCTTGTCGCGGCCTCGCTCCGCCAAGGGGCCGAACACCCCGGGCGCGCCTTCGGGAATCGTGACGGTCACGCGGTAGATCGGTTTCGCATGGCGCTGACCGCCGACGAACACGTCCTGCTCGTTGACGAAGCACCAGGCAAGCGCCTGCATATGCGCGAAGTCTCCGAAGCGGGCGAGAGGCGCGGCCTCGATCTCGAGCACGATCGTCGACAGTTCGCCGGCAAGCTGCTGCTTGGCGGCATCGTCCAACGCGCCCTTGGTGGTCGTGAGTTCGATCATTGGCACGACAGATCCTCCGTGGGGTAGTGGTTGTAGCGTGCTAGCTCTACCGGGTCGTGGGCGCAGAACACGTCGACCTGGTGGTGATGCGAGGCGCGCAGCTCGCGCAGCCGGGTCAGGTTGGCGCGCCGGGCGGGGCCGTTGAACTGCACCATGTTCTGGGACATGCGTAGCCCCCGCGGGCAATGCGGGCGTGCCGGATCGATCTCGCCGCGGAAGAAATAGGCGTCTCCGGCGTGCAGCACCCAGTTCGCGCCCGTGTCCACGGCCACGCCGGTGTGCCCACGACTGTGCCCGGCGAGCGGAACCAGCAGGACCTCCGGAGCCAGACCAGCGAGCTGGTGTACCGCCGCGAAGCCGAACCAGTCGTCACCGCCCGTCTCGTCGTAGGTCGACCAGACGGGCCCGTGCGCCCATTGGTTCGGCCGGTAGCGGCGGCGTTCGCCACGGGTCGGACGGAGCATGCCCGCCTCGTGCTCGCGGGCGTGCAGGTGCACCGTCGCCCACGGAAAGTCGCTGATCCCACCGGTGTGATCGGGGTCGAGGTGAGTGAGCACGATGTGCCGGACGTCGGTCGGCTGATAGCCGAGCCGGATCACCTGACTCAACGCGCTCTCCCGGGGGTCGAGTACGGGCCGGATCAACCGGAGGAAGTTCTCCCCCAGCGAGCCGACCGGCTCCTCGGCGTCACGCGTCCCGAATCCGGTGTCGATCAGAATCAGGCTCTGCTCGGTCTCCACGAGCAGGCAGTGGCAGACCAGGGTCGCCGCCGCGAACAGACCACCCGTCCCATTGATCAGGCGTTGGCTCGCGGGATGCATCGTGCCGCAGTTGAGATGGTGTACCCGCATGGTTCCCATGAGGGCATCATGATGTAATTAAGCACTAACTAACAACGCCTGGACGAGTGACATAGATCTCACCACAGCCACTGGCCGAGCTTATTAGTAAGTAGTTACTGTGTACCATGTGAACATGGACGTAAGGCGCAGCACCGCGAAACAACGACGCGCGGAAGCCATCGTGGCCGGTATGCGGGTCTTCGCCGACCACGGGCTCATGACGTCATCGATCCAGCAGGTCGCGGACGAGATCGGAGTGTCGCAGCCGTACGTCTTCCGGCTCTTCGGCAGCAAGCATGCGTTCTTCCTGGCCTGCCTCGATGAGATGGAGCGTCAGATGCTTGAGCTCATCCGGCAGGCCGCGGCGACGTCTCCGGACGATCCGTTGTCCGCAATGCGCTCCGGCTTCCGGGAGATGCTCGCCGACGGAGTCATCACCGGCCTGTGGTTGCAGGCATGCGCCGCCGCGCGCAGGGACGAGACGGTGGCGGCGCGCTGCCGCGCCGTCATCTCGGCGATTCTGGAAGAAGTCGCACGGCTGACGGACGCGGGAACGGACGGCTTGGCGCGGAATCTCGCCGACGGTGCGCTCGTGGTGATGTTGCAGGCGGTCGGGGTGGACCTCGCGGGTGGGAGCCTGGCCGCCATCGATTCCCTACGCGTCGAAAAGACGATCCCGTGAACCGACTCCTGCCGCCGACCGGGAAAAGGGGCGGAGCGGGAGGCGGACGCGAGTGGCAGGCGACGCCGGATGTCCACACCGGGCCTGGAGGTGAGGCCGATGGAGCCCACCGCTTGTCTACATGAACGGAGACGGTGAGATGACCCTCGGTTTCGTCGACAGCGCCGTAGGAACGTCCAACATCCCCGAGTCCGTCCGCACGCTCAGCTCCTTGCCTGACATCGACTACGCCGACCGATTCACCCTCTCCACGGACGTGGACGCGACACCGGAGCAGTGGGCCCGGGCGATCTTCGGCGACGTCCCCAATGTCGGAGAGCTACTGATCTGGTGCGGTCTCCTCGGTTTCCGGCTCAGCCGAACCCGCTCTCCTGCCACCGTGGCCGGATGGCGGATCGGCGGAAGCGGCGAGGATTGGATCCGGCTCGAGGCCGCGTCCTGGTTTCTGACCGGCAACCTCCTTGTACGGACAGCCGGCGAGCAGGTGTCGCTGATGACCTTCCTGCACTATCGCCGGAGAGTGGGCAATGGCGTGTGGCCTCCGTTGTCCGCCGTCCATCGCCGGCTGGTGCCTGGGTTGCTCCACGACGCCGCGGCAAGGATCCGAGCACCTCGATGAGGAACGGGTACCGGGGCCCGGGGCGCCGGCGCGCGGGCCGGCGAAGTCGCCGAGCAGCAGGCCGCCGCCGGACTCCGGACGAAAGTAGGTGCGGGTGCCCGAGTCGATGCACGCGAGCCGGAAGGCCGGCCCGCCCGGGCCGTCCCGCGGGACCGCCACCTCGTGGTGTTCGGCCTCGATGGGCAGGTCGGCGCCCGCCGTCCCGAGCGGTGGCCGGGTCCATGCCCCGGTGGCGAGGACGACGAGGCCGGCCGTGGGGTCGCCCTCGTCGGTGCGCACCCCTCGCACCCGGCCGCTCGCGCTGCAGGGCGGCCCCGCCGGGCGGCACGATGCGGACGAACCCGCACTCGCGGAAGACCGGCGGCCGCCCGGCCCGTTCCGACCGCTCGCGGAAGAAGGCGAGGCTGTCGACAGCCAGGCGTGCTTCCGGCTCGAACGTGTGGTGCATCCGGACGAGGGCCGACGAGCGGCTGCTCATCCCCGCGCGCCGCGCGTCGACGACGGTGACGGAACGCGCACCCCGTTCCGCAGGGTGAACGCTGTCGACGCCCCCTGGACGGAGGTGCCCGACGAACCGGCAGTAACACTGGACACTTGAGTTTCACAAAACCGTGATTTATCGGACATAAGTGCGATGTGAAGTTCTCTCAAACCGGACTAAGTTCCTCTTGGAGAACATTCGTGGCACCTCCCGCACCAACCGACGCGGAGCTCGACACCGCGATCAGAGCCAGGCTCGCCATCCTCGGCATCGACCTCGACCAGCTCCCACCAGGCACCACAGCCGATCCCGAGACCGGCGCGCCGGGGCGCGACACGGTCATGGCCTCGCTCCGCTCGTTCATGCGCGGCTCGGTGGCGGCGCTGGCCGCGTACCGGCTGCCTGCTCCGGACGGAACCAGCCCGGCGGCCGAACCCGCGCTCTCCCAGCAGCGCGCCCCGATGCTCTACCCCTCCATCGGGACGGAGTGGCGCAAATGACCACAAACGACAATCCATCCGGTGACCAGCCCCTCGACCGCACCTTCGACCGGCGGGCGTTTCTGGCCAGGGCCGCAGCCCTGAGCGCGGCCGGGACGGCGGCCCTATCCGCGCCACCGACGGCCGCCTGGGCCGGGGACAAGAACCGGGACCGGCCCGGCCTGGACGGCGGCAACGCCTACGTCAAGCCGCGGCCCGAGGCCATGGCCGACCCGACCGAGCTGACGCTGGCCGAAGCCGCGTGGATGATCCGCAACCGCAAGATCTCCCCGTTGGAGCTGACCGAGGCGTATCTGGCCAGAATCGCCGCGTACGACGCGACCTACCAGGCGTTCAACACCGTGCTCGCCGACGCGGCCCGCGAGGCGGCCAGGGCGGCGGCCAAGCGGCCCAACCGGGGCGTGTTGCACGGCATCCCGCTCGCGATCAAGGACAACTACTACACCGCTGGGGTGCGCACCACCGCGAACTCCTTCCTGTTCCAGGACTTCGTGCCCACCTTCGACGCCACCCCGGTGGCGAACCTCAAGGCGGCCGGGGCAATCGTGCTCGGCAAGACCCAGATGGGCCCGCTGGCCACCACCAGGGCGACCACCCCGGCCGGCGTGATCACCACGGTGAACGCGTGGACCCCGGACCGGCCGAACGTCGATCCCGGCGGCTCGTCCACCGGCACCGCGACCTCGGTGGCCGGGCGCATGGCCACCTCCGGCACCGGCACCCAGACCGGCGGCTCCATCACCGCGCCCTCCAACGCGCAGAACCTCACCGGCCTCAAGCCCACCATGGGCCGGGTCTCCCTGTACGGGATCATCCCTCTCAGCTACACCCGCGACCACCCGGGCCCGCTCGCGCGGGACGCCAAGGACGCGGCGATCATGCTCACCGCGATGGCGGGCGAGGACCAGAACGACCCGCGTACGCAGGGCCTGCCGAGGGTTCCCGACCTCATCAACGCGGCCACCCCGGTGCACTCGGGAAACCGGGTGAAACTCCGCTGGAACACCCGCGTCGGCGTGCTCCCCGGCTACGCCGACGGCACGTCCGCGACCGCCCTGGCCCGCCGCGCGTTCCTGGCCGCGATGGCCGCGATTCGGGGGGTCACGCTGGTGGACGTGCCGTTCCCGGCTGACTGGAGCCTGCTCACCGGCAACGACTTCAACAACGTACGCCTGCCGGAGCGCAGCGAGCCGTTCATGTCCTACCTGCGGAGCGACCTGCGCGGGTTCGGCGTGTCGGTGATCGGCTGGCTGCAGGGCGCGACGATGGGTTCGAACGAGTACCTCACCGGGCAGCGGGCCAAGCTGCTGTTGCTCGAACGTGTGCTGGATCAGATATTCGGCAGTTGTGACGTGGTGGTGCAGACCTCGCCGACGCCGTTCGACTCCATCGGGCTGCCCGAGATCGGGTTCCCCATCGGTTTCACCGCCACGGGCGAGCCCATCGGCACGATCCTCGGCGGCCTGCCGTACGCGGAGGACCGGCTGTTGTCGGTCGTCGCGGCCTATCAGGCTGTCTCGGACTGGCACTGGCGCCGTCCGCCGGATCCTGCGCCCGCCGAGGCCCGTGCGGCGGCCCCCGAACGCGGCCGCGTCACGGCGGAGGAGGCCGCCGAGCAGTCCCAGTAGAAACCCGCCACCGGCGGCCTTCGCGCCGTGTCCGCCCTCCCGCCCGGGGATGACCCTATGGTGAAGGGATGTTGACGGTCGGTATCGATAGCGCCGCGGGGGCGGCGCGAACCGCCGTGACCTGCCTCGACCGATCGTGCCGGGATCATCAGGGTGGCGGCAAGGAGGGCGGCGACCTGATGGTCGAGGCGATGCTTCCGTCCACCGCCGAACTGCCTGGCGGCCCGTGGACGCTGCACCAACGGCGCCACAGCGCCCTCAGACACGCCGCCGACGTTCATCCGCCGCTGGTTTCGCGGTCCCGATCATCGCCATGTGGATCATGGCCTCGGAGCTGGCGGGCTCGGTCTCGTAGCCGCGGGCAGGGCGGCGGCGGAGCATGAGCCGGCCGAAGGTTCGCTCGATCATCCGGCGTCGTTTGAGGACGTGGAAGCCACGGGTCTCGGGCTCGCGATGGACAACCTCGGCGTCGGCTCCGAGAGTGGCGGCGTGTCCGGCGAACTGGTTCTGTGAATCGGTCTCGACCCAGGTCGCCGCCAGGGTGGGTAGGCGTCCTTAGCCTGGTCGAGGACCTGGACGCCGGCCTGGTACTCCGAGACGGAGGCGGCGCAGCCGACCACGGCGAGGAGCAGGCCGAGGGCATCGGTGGCCACGCTCCGCTCGCGTCCGACGATCTTCTTCGCGGCGTCGGTGCCCTGTGAGGCGGTCGGCGGGTCGGTGAGGTCTTCGGTGCCGTGAGGCGGGAAGTCGTGCGGGAGGTAGGCCCGGGCGACATCGGTCCGGCTCAGATACAAGATCGCGTCGAAGATGTCTCGCAGGTCCGTGGGTGCGGCTGCGCCGGTTGGACGGCGATCGAGCCGGGCTTGACGCCAGGCGGTGAGGGTCGGTTCGATCAAGGTCGCTCGACAGGCGGGGAGCGCGGCTCCTTCAGCCAAGCACCAGCTGCGTGATGACGATCGCGAAGAGCACGCGGCGAACGCCACGCCCCGCGTGAGGTCCGTCACCGGTGCTTCCTCTGCCGATTCCTCCTTCTCGGCCTGTTCTCACATCGAGCTCCTCCGAATCGGCGTTCCTCGAGCTGGGCGTATCAATGGAGACATCTGACCAGATACGGAACCTATGCCCTGTAATTCGAGGGAATGAGTTGAGCTGGGACCGCCTCGTTCACCGGCACTGGGTTCGCACTGCCGCCGACCAACGGATCCACTCCACCGCCCGCCGCACATGCGCGCACGCCGGCCCACGGGCACCTGGCAAACCGATCAAGGGGACAGCATGAAAGCACTGGTCTACAACGGGGTCCGCGACGTGGTGGTCAAGGACGTGCCGGACGCCCGCATCGAACGGCCGACCGACGTCCTGGTCCACGTCACCGCGACCAACATCTGCGGGTCGGACCTGCACATGTACGAAGGGCGTACCGACCTGGAGCCCGGCCGGGTGCTCGGCCACGAGAACCTCGGCGAGGTCGTCGAGGTCGGGTCGGCGGTCGACCGGATCAAGGCCGGCGACATGGTGTGCATGCCGTTCAACATCTCCTGCGGGCACTGCAAGAACTGCGAGGCCGGGCTGACCGCCTTCTGCCTCACCCTCAACCCGGACGCGGCCGGCGCCGCGTACGGCTTCGCCGGGATGGGCCCCTACAACGGCGGCCAGGCCGAACTACTGCGCGTGCCCTACGGCGACTTCAACTGCCTGCGGCTGCCGCCGGATGCGAAGGAGAAGCAGAACGACTACGTGATGCTGGCCGACATCTTCCCCACCGGCTGGCACTGCACCGAACTTTCCGGCATGCGGCCGGGCGAGTCGGTCGTCGTCTACGGCGCCGGCCCGATCGGCCAGATGGCCGCCTACTCGGCGATGATCAAGGGCGCCAGCCAGGTCTTCGTCGTCGACCGCCACCCCGACCGGCTCCGGCTCGCGGAGTCGATCGGCGCGACCGCGATCGACGACTCCAAGGGCTCGCCCGTCGACCAGGTGCTGGAACAGACCCGTGGCGAAGGCGCCGACCGGGGTTGTGAGTGCGTGGGCTACCAGGCACACGACCCGCAGGGCACCGAGCACCCCAACATGACGATGAACAACCTGGTCAAGTCGGTACGGCCGACCGGCGGCATCGGCGTGGTCGGCCTGTTCCTGCCCCAGGACCCCGGCGCCCCCGACGCGATGGCCAAGAAGGGTGAGATCCCCTTCGACATGGGACTGTACTGGTTCAAGGGCCAGAAGATCGGCGCCGGTCAGGCCAACGTCAAAGCCTACAATCGGCAGCTGCGCAACCTCATCCACACCGGCCGCGCCACGCCGTCGTTCGTCGTCTCACACGAGTTGCCGCTGGAGCAGGCCCCGGAAGGTTACCGGAACTTCGACGCCCGCGAGGAGGGCTGGACCAAGGTCGTCCTGCACCCCAACGGCCACAGGCGCTGACACCAGCCGAGCCGGCGAGGAAGAGGAGTCACATGACGGCCACCCGCACCGTCGCACTGCCGTCGGGCGTCCTGGTTCCGGCACTCGGCCAGGGAACCTGGCATATGGGCGAGGATCCCGCACGCCGTGGCGAGGAGATGGACGCGCTGCGGGCCGGCCTGGACCTCGGCCTGACCCTGATCGACACCGCCGAGATGTACGGCGACGGCGCCGCCGAAAGCCTGGTCGGCGCGGCGATCTCGGGTCGCCGTGACGAGGTCTTCCTGATCAGCAAGGTGTTGCCGAGCCGCGCCGACCATGACGGGGTGCGGGCCGCCTGCCATGAGAGCCTGAGCCGGCTCGGCACCGACCACATCGACCTCTACCTGTTGCACTGGCCGGGAAGTGTACCTCTGGCGGAGACCATAGGGGGATTCGACTCCCTCGTAGGCGACGGCGCGATCGGCTCGTGGGGGGTCAGCAACTTCGACGTCGGCGACCTGGCAGCACTTCCCTCCGGGGCGACCCCCCAGACTGATCAAATCCTCTACAACCTCAGCCGCCGCGGGCCCGAGGTGGATCTGCTGCCCGAGTGCCGGCGGCGCTCGATGCCCGCCATGGCGTACTCGCCCATCGAGCAGGGACGCCTGCTCGGCTCCACCGCACTGCGCGAGGTCGCGGCCGCCCACCGCGCGACGCCCGCGCAGGTGGCGCTCGCCTGGGTCCTGCGTGACGACGCGGTGATCGCCATACCCAAAGCCGCCACCCGTGACCACATCCGGGAGAACGCGGCGGCCCTGGACCTGCGGCTGACGGCCGACGACCTCGCGACGCTGGACCGCGCCTTCCCCGCGCCCGACCACAAGGTGCCGCTCGACATGCTGTGAGCGCCCTGCCGAGCCCGTCTTGCAGGAGGTTGGACCGGCCTGTCGTCCTCCTCTGCCGAGAGGCGGGCAACGACTCTGCGTCTGGCACTTGTCACGTCCGACCGGGGCCGGGGACCGGACGAGGGGCCGCACGGCGCGCTGCCGGCGGCCGGCGCACCGGCATCTCTGCGGGTTGATCAGCTCCCGCGCCGTCTTGGAAACGGTCACCTGACCGTCACCTCCCCGATGGCGGGGGGTGCGCGGCTGTGCCGGTGCCTGGGCGTGGTCCAGTCCACGCCGAGCATGAGGCGCGGGAAGGAGTCGCCGGCGAAGGAGCAGATGAGGACGGCCAGGCCGCCGAGAACGGCGCCGCGATCGATCAGGTTCGCCGGCAACGGCGCCGCGCCGGAAGCCACAGCCCGCGCCCCGCCGGTAGCCGCGGGACTCCTGCTCCTGTCCCCGCCCAGCTGCAGGCTCCCCGTCCTGCCGAGAGACCGCTCCTTCGGGCGGCCGCACCTGCGGGCGCCAGCCATCCGAGGCTTCCACCACTGGGGAGCCGGGGCGGAAGCTGATCCGAATGCTCACATGCCGCAGGGCTTGGATGAACGGAACCCTCGGCAGGGCACGGAGTGGGTCATGGTCCTGCTCGGGTGGGCGGTGTCGGTTCAGCGGACGCCCGGACGTTGATGACCAGGAGCCGTTCGTGCCTTGGTGATGACCTGTCGCCCTGGCCCGGGCGGTGCCGTCGAGCCGGGCGCGGATGTGTCCCCATAAGGGCCTTGCCCTGTGCATCATCACAGTCCTGACCTCCTTGCCCGGCCGGTGACACACCATTACCTGCCCTGCCGCTGAGGAGATCCGTGACCAGCTCCACCGCCAACCACACCGCCACCGCCGAAACGCCAGAGCAGATCGTGCTCGGCGTGGACGCTCACAACGACGTGCACGTCGCAGCAGTCATCACCGTCATGGGCGTGCTCTTGGGCACCCAGGCGTTCCCGGCCACCGCCGACGGCTATGCCGCGCTGCTGCAATAGGCACGCGGACATGCCCACCTGCGGCGGGCCGGGGTCGAGGGCACCAGCTCTCACGGCACCGCCCTCAACCGCTACCTGCGCCGTCACCACCTGGAGGTGCTGGAGGTCAACCGGCCCGATCGAGCCCGCTGGCGGCGGCGCGGCAAGAGCGACACCGTCGACGCCGAAAACGCCGCCCGGGCCGTGCTGTCGCAGGAGGCGACCGCCATCGCCAAGGCCGGTGATGGCGCCGTGGAGATGATCCGCATGCTCAAGGTTGCCCGGGACTCGGCGGTCAAGGCTCGCACCCAGGCCATCAACCAGCTGCGGGCCGTCCTGGTGCGAGCCGACCCGGCCCTGCGCGACGCCCTCGCCGGCCTCGGGTCGATCACGCTCATCCGCACCTGCGCGAACCTGCCGGAGGCCGAGCACTGCACCATCGATGACGCGGCCCGCACGGTGCTGCGCATGCTCGCCCGCCGCATCCTGGCCCTGACCCAGGAGAGCCGCGCCCACGAGCGCGCACTGGTCGCGATCATCACCGATTACGCGCCGAAGCTGCTCCAACGGCACGGGATCGGGCCGGACACCGCCGCCGCGCTGCTCATCACCGCCGGCGACAACCCCGACCGGCTCGGCAGCGAAGCCGCCTTCGCCGCCCTGTGCGGCGTCAACCCGATCGAGGCATCCTCCGGCAAGACCGTACGGCACCGGCTCAACCGCGGTGGCGACCGGCGAAGCAGCAGCGCCCTCTACACCATCGTCGTCACCCGACTCGGCCGCGACGCACACACCCGCGCCTACGCCGAACGCCGCACCAGCGAAGGCAAGTCCAAGAAGGAGATCATCCGCTGCCCCAAGCGCTACGTCGCCCGGGAGATCTTCCCGATCATCACTGAACCACTCTCACCTGCGGAAGTATCACACCACTTGTAGCACCGGGCGAGGTCACCAGCAAGATCGCTGACTAAACGGCATTGGCCTCGCACCGGGCCTTTCAGTTTGGTGATGTCCCACGACCACACGAGGTTGGGGCGGTCGGCCTCCAGTGCCGATCGAGTGCGGCCGCTCCCGGGAGACGACCCGGCGCCCGGCGCTGGCGGGGTGGGCGGAGTACGGCTACTGTGTCTCCCACTCCGCTATTTCGGGGCTTCGGGCTGCACCTGCTGTGCACGCTGGGCGGGCTATCGGTGCTGTTCGGCCTCAGCGCTGCCCCAAGGCCGATGAGCGCGAGGTCCTGCTCGGCATGCTACGGGCCGCACCCGACGTCCTGGCCGCTCATCCAGATCAGACGATCATCGCCGATCGACACCACTACGGCCGCCTCTTCGAAGCCGAGCTCGCCGAGCGTGAGCTGCAACTGCTGCGCCCGGCCTGCCAGGGCGAGCCCGAGCGGCCCGGCGCAGCACTGTTCAAGCCACTGCGCCATACCGTCGTGCCGATCAAGCGGTCCCTGATCGCCTATGACCACCGGCCATAGCCAGACCCCTTGGCGTCAATCGTCCAGCCACGATCGGAATCCTGCTCAGCTGCACCAGCGTGCTGAGCACCCTGGTGGCGCTGCCGGATCCCGCCGCCGGTCGTCCCGCCGGCGATCGGCGGCGATGACTTCGCGATCAGAAGAGGTCAACGATATGCCACGATCATCATCGATGCCATCACGCATCGACGGATGGCCGAGGCAGGTCAGTTCGCCGTGGATGCGCCGGTGACCCCATCTCGGGTTTCTTCGGCAATGCACAGGATGAGGATATTGACCGCAACGGCGGTGGGTGCCGTCCAGGACTGCGACGGTTGCTGTAGTCCCACCTCTCCGCCACGAGCTTGCGGTGCCAGGCGAGCAACGTGGCCAGGGTTATCGGGAAGACCTTACCCAACTGTTGCGGGGCACCAGGTGCGAGAGAGCCGCCAGCCGCAAGCGGTCAGCTGGTCGGTAACGCCCCGTGAGAACCCGGCGGTGTAGGACCGCGTCTGGTGTCGAAGCACCAGCAATTCCGCCTCCTTGGAGGCGTCGCGGTATAGCAGTAGTGCGGGCAGGGAGAGCCGGCGCCGGATTATGGCGTACACGGTGGACGTGATCACGCAATCTGATCCCAGGCGACCCGAACCAACCGTTCGGCGCCCCCAGCCCGCGCGCCCTCCCGGAGGAAGGCTCCGCGCTGGAAGTGATTCGAATTTTCTTGAACCCCACGGGGTGCTGCGGGGCCGGCCTGAGCCGTTCACCGTACTGGGCACCGGCGAGGTGCGCCGCGCAACCCCCTGGCCACCACGATGGGCCCGCGGAAGTCCACGGGCCCCAATTGTGTAGCGAAACGTCCGGTCAGCTCAGCAGGTCAGAAAGCGCACGTAGGATACGGTACCCCGGCGAGACTGCAGGGGCCGACTTTCATGTCCCATCCGACAGTCACGCCTGCGTTTGACCCCCGGGCGGTGGATATGCCGAGGAGGAATCCGACCTCTCGCTTGTCAGCCTCCCAGTACGACTTGCCCTGCCAGGCCACTTCCATCCATGGATTGACGGGCGCGGGGCTTTTGATCAGTGCCAGTCTTTCACAGGTGGTCACGGCCGTCCCGGCCGAGACCGGTCCGGCCGTGATGTTGAGAGGTATGCTTTGGCAGTTAGGCAGCGACAGTGTGCCTTTCGGGTTGTAGTCAGTCAGCAGCAATTCAGGACTGCTGCCTCCGGATTGTCCAGCCTCCACACTGCATGCGTAAACCTGCGAGAGCTCGGGGCCGCCTTTACGCGCACCACAGGTGGCGTACATGCGAAACACATAGTTGTCGCGGGTCGCGTTCTCGTAGCGCATGTCTCCCCATTGGAGGCAGAGGGGGTTCATGATGCCGATCTGGGTCTCATCTTCATAAGGGCCGATGCAGGTGGGCTCATACCACTTCGTGTCCTGTTGAATCGTGGCGACCCCGCCGCCAGACAGATCCGGGACGTGTGTGGTGCTGGTGCTCACCGTGATCGTCTTGTTGCCGAGGGCGTCGGTCACCGTCTTGCTGGTGACCGGCGCACTCCCTCGCGGCTTGACGATGCAGTTCGCGCCGTCGACCTGGACCTCGTAGTTCTCTTCCTTGATGTTGATCTTCAACTTGTCGCTCGTAAGCTGAACGAATTCGCGGATCGCCGCCTGTTGGTCACTGGCACTACCGCATTCAGGAGATGCTGCGCGGCTGGTTGCCGCTGATCCAACGCCGGACGGCAGCACGGCGAAAGCGACTGCGAGGGCGGCGATCGCCGATAGTAATCTCTTCATGGACGTCCTTCCTTTGATTTTGTGTT
Organism: Nonomuraea maheshkhaliensis; assembly: GCF_039529435.1. Taxonomy (NCBI): domain Bacteria; kingdom Bacillati; phylum Actinomycetota; class Actinomycetes; order Streptosporangiales; family Streptosporangiaceae; genus Nonomuraea; species Nonomuraea maheshkhaliensis. Next base: position 1,365 of record NZ_BAAAMU010000107.1, on the reverse strand, counting down.
GTCGGCTGGTAGCGGCGCTGGTCGAAATAGCGAATCGCGGAGCTCGTGCGTCCGCCATCGAACGGCAGGTGTCTTCGATGATGCTGCCTCCGGCTCGAGGCAATTCACATCAGTTCCTGGACGGATCGCCGGATACGCATTGAGAATCTCACAGACCGCCCAGCATGCTGGTATTGAAATGCGCCAGGATGAAGGTGGGAATTGGGCGACTCCGCCTGGTCGGTATCGGGCGGATATGTCGAGCTAGATGCACCGATCCATGGCACGCGGTCGCGGACGTGACAGCTGTGGCGGGCAAAGTCGTTCCGCACCCTGATGCATTACATGGCGCAGACCGCTGCGGCGCCCGCGACGGCTACGGAGACGAACGTGGCTGCACCAGTAATCGCGAGTGGATTTTCCGATTAATTCGCATGCCGACCATTGTAGGAATTCCACCCTTGCCCCATGCTGTCGCAGTTCTGTCTCCCGCACAGAATCGACAGGGGCTGCGTCCGCATGCCATCGTCCCCGATCAACGCACTCGCCCACCACTGGGAGTGCATCACCGTCACCGGCCCCTCTTGGCCTGCTCGATCCGCCGATCCTCGCCGAGGCCCCGAACGTCGTCCCCGGCCCGCGAAGCCGCCGAGAACGCCGCTACCGGCTCGGCCCGCTACTGGCGCCGTACTCAGCGGAGCGACATTCCTAGCACTCCAGCCGCACTCCGAGGCTCTGGCTGGTCGAAGTCCCGAACGTGAGACGGCCATCGCCGAGACCATGGGGTGGTGAAGCTCCAACGTGATCGGACGATGGCCGCGTCGTCCCGGTAGCCCAGGCCGGCCCAGCGTGTTGGGACGATGCACTGGATGAGTTGTTCTCCCAGGTGCTGGCACCGTCCTTCGTGCGGCGCGTGCCGCCGGTCACGGGCACCGGCTTGCCTGGGCGGGCTGCTGAGCGATCTGGAACGGAGGAACGGCTGGTCGCCGGCCGAGTACGCCGGGGACAGTTGTCCCGATGGGATGCAGCGACCAGCTTGACGCCCGGACGGGCGGCGGTGAAGTCCGGGCCGACCAGGCCGGGGATGCCGCGGAAGTCGCCTGGACGGTGGTGACCGGCCGGAACGCCCGCCCCTGGGCCGGGACCAGGTCCTGCTCCCGCATCAGGGCGCGCACCAGTTCGGCCGAGCAGTGCTCGCCGCGCCGGGCCAGGGCGGTGTGGACGCGCCGGTAGCCGTAGGTCTCGTGCGAGCCGGCGAAAGACGACCTCGGTCACGTCCCGTCGGGTGGTGTAGAACCGGCCCTTCATCGGCGCGTCGCCTTCAACAAAGGGGGCCATCGCGTGAGTCTCTGTGTGAAACCGCCAAGTGACACGCAGAGGAGACGA
>NZ_BAAAMU010000106.1:3009-34845 GCF_039529435.1 Nonomuraea maheshkhaliensis | reverse complement strand
CCGACCTGCGGCTGTCGGGGCCGCCGGACGGGCCCGAGCTGGGAGCGCTCGGCCGGGGCACGGCGTTCACGGCGCTGCCCGGCGTCACCGCCGCCTCGCCCGCCTTCCGGGCGCAGACCGACGTCGGCGGCGAGAGCGCGCTGCTGCTCGCCCTGGACGCGGGCCGGCTCGGCGAGCTGTTCCGGCTGCGTCCCGATCTGTCGGAGCTGAGCGTGGCCGAGCTGGCGCGGGCGCTGCCCGGCGACCGGGCGGGCCGGCTGGAACTGCCGGGACGGCCGCGCACCCTCACCGTGCGGGTCGCGACACGCGCCGCCGCGACGGCCCGGCTGGTGATCTCCGACGCGCTGGGCGTCTGGCGCGACCTGCCGCTCGGTGAGCTGAAGTGGGGGCCCAACCTGGTCGAGGTCGATCTCACCCCGCTGGCCGGGCGCGCCGGGCGGATCGCCTATCCGCTGTCGGTACGCGGGCTCGTGGCGGGGGAGCAGGCCGGACCGAGACTGACCGGGCTGAGCGCGGACGGACAGGACGTGCCCGTGGCCGGGGCCGTGTCTGACCCGCGCGGCGTCGTCACCTTTGGCAGTGGGCCGGGACGCTCGGGGGAGCCTGGGCCGTTGCCCGTGGTGATCACCCCCGGTCTGGCCGCCACGTTCAAGCTCGACGTCGGCCGGAACGGGACGTTCCGCCTGGCCGGCCGGGTCGTCCAGGTCGTGGTGGCCGGGATCGTGACGAGCATGCCCACCGGCGCCCCCGGCCAGCAGGCCGTGCTCGCCGACTGGGAGACGCTGCAGGCGTACGAGCTGGCCACCGCCCAGCCGTCCAGGCCGGCCACCGAATGGTGGCTCGCCGCCGACGGCACCGCGCCCGCGCGGGAGGTCCTGCGCCGCAACCCCCAATGGGACGTGACCGCGATCGATCGCCGGGAGCTGGCGGCCGGGCTGCGGGACGACCCGCTGGCCGGCGCGCTCCAAGGTGCGCTGACCTTGGGGTTCGCCGCCGCGCTCGGGTTCGCGGTGCTCGGGTTCCTGGTCAACGCCGTGGTCGCGGCGCGGGAGCGGCGGGCCGAGTTCGCCGTGCTGCGAGCCCTGGGCGCCGGCTTTCGCCAGGTGTTCGGGATGCTGGTCACCGAGCAGGCGTTCGTCATCGGGCTGTCGCTCGCGGCCGGCACCGGGCTGGCCGTGCTCGTCGGAAGCCTGGTGGTGCCGCGCGTCGTCCTGACCGGGCAGGCGTCGGCGGTCACGCCCGGCGTGCTGTTCCACGTCCCGTGGGCCGCCGTCGCGGCGATGCTCGTGCTGGTCACGGCGGTGCTGGCCGCGATCGTGGCCGGGCTGGCCCGGCGGGTGTGGCGGGGGCAGACCTTGGAGGAGCGGTGACGATCCCTCTGGGCGTACGGGCGCACGCGGGCACGTTCGCGCTGATCGCCGTGCTGACGGCGGTCGCCTGCCTGCTCCTCGCCGGGCTGCCCAGGACGATGCAGGCGTCGTTCGACCAGGCGCTGCGCCGGTCGCTGGCCGGCGCCCCCGCGGTGCGGGCCGACGTGGCCGTCACCGGCTCCCCGGTCCTGCCGCCCGGCGAGCTGCGCTCACGCGCGCAGTTCGAGGACGCCGGCCTGCGCTGGCGCCGGCTCATCCCGGCGGCGCTGCGGCCCATGATCGGACCCGGCGGCCACGTCAGCGCCAAGACCTCCCGTACGCCCGTCGCCGGCGCGAGCGGGATCCGTACCTTCGCCAACCTCGGCTGGCTGTCCGACGCCGACCGGCGGGTGGAGTGGGTGAGCGGCCGCGCGCCCGGCAAGCCGTCCACCATGGAGTACGCGGGCACCACGATCCCCGTCATCGAAGTGGGCGTCGTGGAGGAGGCGGTGGCCCGGATGGAGCTGCGCGTCGGCCGGACCATGATGCTCGGCGAGAGCGTGCACACCGCCGCGAAGATCGTCGGAGTCTTCAAGGCCAGGGACCCGGCCGACCGCGCCTGGAGCCACGACGCCGACGTCCTGCACGTCACCAGGATCGTGCCGTTGGACGCGCCGGAGGAGCTGCACACCACGACGCTGATGTCGGACGACGGCCTGGCCGCGCTGGCCAACAGGGAACGCACGCTGTCCTACCGCTGGGTCCTCCCCCTCGACGGGCGGGCCGCGAGCGCGCTGGGCGTGCCGGGTGTCGAGGCCGCGCTCGCCGAGCTCGAACGGCAGGTGGACGTCCAGGGGACGGGCAGCATCATCTACCGCGTCGTCACCGGGCTGCCCGACCTGCTGGGGGCCTTCCAGGCCGCGCTGTCGGCCGCGCAGACCGTGATGTACCTGGTGCTCGGCGGGCTGCTGGCCGTGGCGCTCGGCGTGATCGTGCTGGGCGTGCGGCTGCTGACCGACCGGCTGGAGCCCGCGCTGTCCCTGGCGCGGGCGCGCGGCGCGTCGCTGCGGCAGGTGGCGGCGGCCGGGGTCGCGCTGACCGCGCTCACGGTGGTGCCCGCGGCCCTGGCCGGGTACGCGCTGTCGTACCTGCTGCCGGGGCCGGTGCTGCCGATCGTGCACGCCGGTCCCGCGGCCGTGGCCGTCGCCGCCATGGCGTTCGCCGTGACGCGCCTGGTGCTCGCGCACCGCGCGCCGCTGAACGAGCGCCGGGCCGACCTGATCGCCGCCCGGCCGTCCGCGCGGCGGCTGACGGTGGAGGCGGTGGTCGTCGTGCTCGCCCTGGTGGGGGCGTACCTGCTGCGGGCCAGAGGGCCGTCCGGCACCGCGCAGCAGGATCCGTTCCTGCTGCTGATCCCGGTCGCGCTGACGGTGGCGGCCGCGCTGATCACACTGCGGTGTCACCCGTACCCGCTGCGGCTGTTCGTCCGGCTGGCCGCGCGGGGGCCGGCGGCCGTGCCGTTCCTGGGCCTGGCCAGGGCGGCCAGGGAGCGGTCGGCGGGCGCGCTGCCGGTGCTGATCCTGCTGCCCGCGCTGAGCCTGTCGGTGTTCGCCGCCGTGGTGCACGACGGGATCACCACCACGCAGCAGGTGGCGTCCTGGCAGAAGGTGGGCGCGCCGATCAAGCTGACGACCGAGGGCAACCTCCCGGCCGACGTGGTCGATCGGGTACGACGAGCGCCCGGCGTCGAGCATGTGGCGCTCGCCCTGACCGGCCGGGTGCAGGTCAAGGCCACGGGGGAGTGGCCGTACGCGGTCGCCGTGGACCTCGCGGCGTGGCGGCGGGTCAACGAGGACGCCCCGATCGCGCTGCCTGAGCTGTCGGGGAAGAACTCCGCGCTGCTCTCGCCCGCGCTGGACAGCCGGGGTTCGTTCGACATCACGTGGCTGTCGCCGGTACGGCTGAACGCCCAGGGTGTGATCGACGCGGTGCCCGGGTTCTACGCCAGTGGGCAGTTCCTCCTCGTGTCGCAGGAGGTGCTGCCCTGGCCGGCGGCCGACACGCTGCTGATCAAGGGCGACATCACGCCCGCCGAGCTGACCCGGCTGGTGCCTTCGGCCACGGTCGAGACGCAGGAGGCGGCGCTGGCCGGGATCCGGGCCGACCCGCTCACCGGCACGGTCCGCACCACGATGGTCGTGGTGACGGTGGCGCTGGGGGCGTACGCGCTGGCCGCGATCGTGCTGGCGCTGGCCGCCGGGGCCGCCGGGCGGGCCAGGTCGGTCTCGCTGCTGCGCACGCTGGGGCTGTCCGACCGGCAGGCCCGCCGGCTGACCCTGCTGGAACTGCTGCCCGTGGTCCTCATCACGGCGCCGGTCGGCCTGGCCCTGGGCCTGAGCCTGCCGGCCGCGCTCGGGCCGGGCGTGGACATGTCCGCGTTCGCCGGCGGCCTGCCCGTCACCGAGCATCCACCCGGCCTGCTCACGCCGGTGGCGCTGGCGGCCGGGCTGGGGGTGTGCGCCGTGCTGGGGACGTACGCGCACACCGCCATGAGCCGCCGCCGCGCCCTCGACGCCGCCCTCCGCGTAGGCGACACCTGAGCACGCCGCCCTCCGCGTACGCGACGCCTGAGCACGCCGCCCTCCGCGTACGCGACGCCTGAGCACGCCGCCCTCCGCGTACGCGACGCCTCAGCAGGACGCTCTTCGCGTGGGCGGCGCCTGAGCGGGACCGTCCACCCCGGACGGCGATGGGGACGAGCACCGGGGCGGCCCGTCGCGGGCCGCCCCGGTCAGGGCGTCAGCGGACGCGGATGAAGACCGGGTTGGAGTAGAACCACAGGTCCTCCCACGGGCTCTCCTTCCCGTCGGCCTGCGGCTCCATCTCGTCCGTGCTGGTGCCGCGCACCCGCAGGTAGCTGTCCTGGCCCACGTCGCGCAGGGTGTGCCGGATGACGACATCCTTGCCCTGGCGGCGCCAGTCGCCGGGACCGAAGCGGGCCACGACCTTCGTGGTGGGGTTGGCGGCGGCGTCGAGGTCCGAGCTCACGCCGGTGACCTGGCCCACGATGAGGTCGACCCGCCGCACCTCGGGACGGTCGCCGTTGCCGTTCTTCCCCTCCAGGGGCCGGAAGCGGATCTCCACCTCGACGTCGGTGCGGCCCCGGCTGCTGACGACGAGCGTCTCGCTCACCGTGGCCCGGCGGCCCTGGTTGCTCGCGGTCACGTCGAGCGCGGTGATCAGGTCGCCGGTGGTGACGAAGATCCGGCCGTTGCGCAGGCCGTCCATGATGTCGCCGTAGTCCTGCCGGGCCGCCACGTACGTCTTGCTGTACTCGCCCGGCCAGAAGTCCGAGCCGCCGCGGGTCCAGTGCACGTGGGAGTCGGACGTGGCGGTGATCCACCAGTGCCGGCCCTCGCCCAGCAGGGAGTCCCACAGGCCGCCGACGCGGGCGGTCATCTGGTCGAATCCGCCGTAGGTGGGGTGGTTGCCGTACCCGCCGCGGGCGCCGCCGTTCAGCGGGCCCGCCTGGTGGCCCGGCGCGCCCTCGAAGCCCACGTACACGTCGGGAGCGGCGTTGTTGCCGTTACGGAACTCACGCGGCGTGTCCTGCCCCCACACGCCGAGCCCGGTCGCCGACCGGGAGGCGTGGTGGGCGATCACCAGCGGCTTGCGGTTCATGCCGCGGGCGGCCTTGAGGAACTCCACCATCTTGGCCTCGGTGTCGCGGCCCGGGTCGGTGGGGAAGGCGTCGAACTTGGCGAAGCGGCTCTCCAGCTCGAACAGCTGCTGCGCCTCCCCGTCGTGGTGCGGGATCATCAGGGTGTGGTGGTCCAGCGCCGGCGTGTCGAACTCCATCCCCCAGAACTGCAGCACCTCCGGCACCAGCACCCGTGACCGCAGCAGGTCGGGGTAGGCCTGCTCCAGGTTCACCTTCGAGTGCGTCGGGCCGCCGTGGTCGGTGCACATCGCCCAGGTCAGGCCGAAATACTTGGCCATGATCGCGTTGGTGACGATGGGGTAGACCGCGTCCGCGCCCTTGTGGAAGGTCGGCGGGTTCGTCTTGGTGTCGAACTCGCCGCTGTACTCCGAGTGGACGTGGTGATCGCCCGCCCGCCACATCCGGCCGCTGTCGCCGCCGGCGGCGAAACTACGCTCGTCGTCCGCCTGCGCCGGGGTGCCGCCGACCAGGGGAGCCGCCGCGGCCAGGGTCGCGCCGACACCGGCGTACTTGACCAGACGGCGTCGGGAAAGCCCGGAGTGCTCGGTCTCCTCGGCCTTCTTGTTCCTCACAATGCTGCCTTTCCTGCAGATAAGGGTGACAGCTGACAAACCTCCAATAGGGGGATGAACGCGACATGAATCGCCGCAGGAGACACCGAGAACGCTGCACAGCGTCTCGGCGCTCCGACCTGGGTGAGTGACGAGTCACACTCTCCATGTAGTTTCGAACGTGACGGTATCATGTGATACTAACGAGGGAAGCCGCCGGCCACGGGACCGGGCTCGATCACCATGGCCGGCGGTGTCACGGACCTCGCGGCCGATCGGTCCCGGCCGATGAACGGACCCGATCCGGCGCCGGTCAGGCGCCGCGGTGAGGAAGGGCGGACCATGACCATCACCTGTCGCCGGGCTCAGCCTCCCCGGCTCACGACGCCGCCGGCGCGGGCGACGACCTCGGCAACGGCGGGCCTGAGCGCCCTGCCCCGCCCCGTGGCGGTGGTGGTCGGCGGCGGGGGAGTGCTCGGAGCCGCGCAGGTCGGCGTCGGGTACGCCCTGGAGCAGCGCGGCTTCGTCCCTGACCTGATCGTCGGGACCTCGGTCGGCGCACTCAACGGAGCCATCGCCGCCGCCCACCCGGGACAGGCCGCACCCTGGCTGGCCCGGGTGTGGACCCACGTACGCCGCCGCGAGGTGTTCCCGCTCGGCTGCCTGCCCTCCCGCGCCGGCCTCTTCGCCGACCGCGGCCTGCGCCGGCTGATCGCCAGGGCCGGGCTGCCCGCGCGGATCGAAGAGCTGGCGGTGCCCTTCACCGCGGTGGCCATGGACCTGGCCACCGGCGAGCAGGCGCTGCTCGACCACGGCGACCTCGAGTCCGCGCTGCTGGCCAGCGCCGCCATCCCCGGCATCCTGCCGCCGGTCGATCGCGAGGGTCGCCGGCTCGTGGACGGCGGCGTGGTGGCCTTCGTCCCGGTACGGGCGGCGCTGCAGGCGGGTGCCGCCAGCGTCGTCGTGCTGTCGACCGGCCCCGAAAGCGGGGCGCCGCGTCCCGTCGTCCCGCCCCGCTGGGCCGGCGCCGTCGCGGCCAGGGCCGGCCAGCTGCTGCTGCACCATCAGATCGAGCGCGACCTGCACGAGGTGTCGCGCCGCATCCCCACCGTCGTGGTGCCGACCGGCATCGAGACCTGGCCGGCCCCATGGGACTTCGGCCAGGCCGAGCGGCTGATCGCCACCGCGTCCGTCGAGGCGGGCCGCTTCCTCGACGGACTGTGCGTCAGCGGGCCCGGCCTCTACCGGGCCGGAGCCGAGCCGTTCCCCACCGCCTTGGGAGCCGTCCGATGAGCACCATCGCGTTCCTGAACATCCCTCTGCACGGCCACGTCAACCCGACCCTGCCCCTCGCCGCCGAGCTCGTCCGCCGGGGCCACCGCGTCACGTACCACACCTCGCCCGCGTTCGCGGAGGAGATCGAGGCCACCGGCGCGACCGTGCGCCTCTACCCCGGCGGCGACCAGCCGCTGCCCGACCCGCCGATGCCGATCACGATGCTGGACGCGCTCGTCCGCGCCTCTACCGGCCTGCTGCCCGCCGTCCTCGCCGACCTGCGCGGCATCGGGCCCGACCTGATCGTGCACGGGTCCGCCTGCCCGTGGGGCGCGGTCGCCGCCCGCGAGCTCCAGGTGCCGGCGGCGGCGCTGTTCACCACGTTCGCCTTCGGGAGGAACGTGCCCAGCCCCACCCGCGCCTCGGCGGAGCTGCTGGCCTCCGCGCTGGCCAGGCCCGGCGCCGCGCTGGGGTTCCTGCGCGCGCGGTGGGCGCTGCACCGCCGCCACCGGACGCACGGGGTGCCGCTGGTGGACCTGGCGAACGTACGCGAGCCGCTCAACCTGGTCTTCACCTCCCGCGCGGTCCAGCCCGGCGCCGACGGCGTCGACCCGTCGTACCGGTTCGTCGGCCCCAGCGTCGGCGCGCGGCCGCGAGACCCGTCGTTCCCGATCGGCCGCCTGCGGGCACCCGTGCTGTACGCGTCGCTGGGCACGGTGTTCAACGCCGGTCCGCGGCTGCTGCGGACGTTCGCCGACGCGCTGGCGCCGCTGGCCGGCACCGTGATCGTCTCCACCGGGGCGGTCGATCCGGCCGCGCTGGACCCGCTGCCGGGCAACGTGCTCGCCCGCCGCTTCGTCCCGCAACCGGAGGTGCTGGAGCAGGCCGCGCTGTTCGTCACGCACGGCGGGATGAACAGCGTGAACGAGGCCATGTACGCCGGGGTGCCGATGCTGCTGGTCCCGCAGGGCGCCGACCAGCCGCTCGTGGCCCGCCGGGTGGTCGAGCTGGGCGCCGGCCTGTCGATCCGTACCGGGGAGGTCACCGCGGGCGCCGTTCAAGCCCTGGCCCGCCGCCTGCTCGGCGAGCCGAGCTTCCGTGAGGCGGCGGCACCGCCCGCCCTGCGGGTGGCCCAGCACGAGGGCGGCGGCTACCTGCGCGCCGCCGACGAGATCGAGCACCAGCTGGGGCTGACCGGCCGGCCGGTCTCGGTGGGCGCGCGGCGGGAGCGCTGAGCGATGTCACCCGCCGTCGCCGCCGTGCTGCTGCTGGCCGTGCTGTCGGAGGCCGCGGGCCGCCTGCTGCCCCTGCTGGCCCGCCGAACGGGCGCGTCCAGACCCGGCACGTCGAGGCCCGGCGCGGTCCTGCTGCTGCTGACCGGGGCCGTCGTGGAAGGCTCCGTGTTCGCGCTCTGGCCCCTGACCGCCTGGACCCTGGCCGGCCTGACCCTGCCAGAACCTCCGGCGATCACCACCCCGCTGACCTGGACCCCCGCGCTGGCCGCCCCGCTCCTGCTCGCCGCAGTCCTCGCGTTCCCGCTGCTCGGGCCCCTGCTGCACCTGCTGCTCTTCGCCGCCGTCGGGGCCGGCCTGGTCGCCCCGCTCGCCGCCCTGACGAACCTGGGCTGGTGGACCGCCGCGGGCTGTGTGGCCGTCGCGGGAGTCGGGCTCGGCCTGGCCGTCGAGGCGGTCAGGCGGCTCGTGGTGTGGATCAGCGCCACCCGGGGGGTGCCCGCATGATCGAGTTCCCGTTCCTCGTCCTGGTCCTCGGCGCGGTCCTGCTCGCCGAGGCCCTGCTCGCCCGGCACGAGGTGATGGCGTACACCGCCGGCTGGCGCACGCCCGCCCGCGAGCTCCCGTACGGCATGCCCCACGCCAGGGGCGCGGACCCCGACCGGCCGCCGGACGCCTACCTCGTCTACCTGGACGGCATCGGCAAACGCCGCTTCCACGACACGCGCGACGGCGGCCAGCTGGTCAAGGCCCTGATCGCCGGGGCGCCCGAGCTGCGGGTGCTGGGGCAGGTGCAGCCGTACTCGCCGCTGGCCGCCCGGCTCGCCGACCGCCCCCTGTGGGCGTGGCTGCGCCGCCGCGCCGGGCTGCTGCTGTTCCTGCACAACGTCATGCAGATCTTCGTCGCGGCCGACCACCGCTACCGCCCGCTGTACAACCGCGCCGTGGGCGGCCAGATCGCCGACCAGCTCCGCCTGGCCGGTTACCGGCCAGGCAGCGGCGTCCCCGTGGTGCTGCTCAGCTACAGCGGCGGCGCGCAGGTCGCCACCGGCGCGGTCGAGGAGTTGCACGCGCGGTTGCGTGCCCCGCTCCTGCTGATCACCCTCGGCGGTTTCCACAACGGCGCCAACGACCTCACCCACGCCGTCCACCTGCACCGGCTCACCAGCGACGGCGACTGGATCGAGCGCGTCTGCACGTGGATCTTCCCCCAGCGCTGGCGGCTGTTCCGGCGCAGCGGATGGCACCAGGCCGCCCGCGGCGGCAAGATCACCGTGCACCGGCTCGACCCGGCCACCCACCTCGGGCGGCGCAGTTACATCAGCCCGCGGGCCCTGCTGCCGGACGGCCGCAGCCACCTCGACCACACCGCCGGCACGGTGATCGCCCTCATCCGGGACTTCACCCCTCGGGCAGGCGCTCGAACCGGGGGATCCGCGACAGATCACACCGCACCGTGACCCGGGCGGGCCCCTCGACCACGGTGCCGTCGTCGCCGCGCCAGCGCCCCCGCGGCAGGGCGACGATCCGCTCGGTGGCGCCCTTCTCCGTCACGGGCGCCACGACGAGGTCGGGGCCGAGGAAGAACTGGTCGGTCACGTCGTCCGGCCCGTCCGCGTGGTACGCCATCGGCCGCACGATCGGCTCGCCGGTCCTGGCCGCCTCGTCCACGAGCCCGAGGATCAGCGGCAGGACGGACTCCCGGACGGCGAGCGCGTCACGTACCGCGGCGAGGTGCTCGTCGTCCAGGACGCGCGAGGGCAGGACCGAGAACTGCATCATCGGGCTGAGGGCGGCCACCTGCGCGTACCGGACGAAGAACTCCTGATCGACCGTCGCCTGCCCGCCGACAGAACCGATCTCGCCGCCGCCGATCATGTCCGGGCAGACGAAGGGATGACCGATCATGCCCTGGGCCAGCATCTCCGGGATGAGCGACCCGATCCCGGCCGGCCCCCACAGGGCCGGCTTGTCCTGCAGCCGCTGGCCGAGCGGCTGCCCGCCCATCCGCCAGCAGGCACGGAACTCGTTGAACGGATACCGCAGCCCCACCCGCGCCCACGCCTCGCACAGATCGACCGGCTCGGCGGGCACGGAGGTGAGATCGTCGGCCCGGTAGTCGCGGACGTCGCCGGCGTCGAACTTGAACCCGTCGACCCCCGTCTCCTCGACGAGCGCGTCGAGCTGGTCCGTCATCCACCGGACGGCCGCCGGATCGGTGAGATCGAGGGTGGCGCTGAACCCGTTCCACCAGCGGCGGATCGCGGTGTCACCGGTCCGGTCCCTGACGAGCAGCCCCCGCTCTTCCGCCTCGCGGAAGGCGGCGGAGTCGGGGCTGACGAACGGGACCACCCAGAGCATCACCCGGCAGCCCCACGCGTGCAACTGCTCGATCATGCCCGCCGGATCGGGAAAGCGGGCACGGTCGAACCGCCAGGTGCCGTAGTCGCGCGCCCACGAGTCGTCGATCAGCACGACGCCGGGCGGCATCCCGCTCTCCAGCAGGTCACGGGCGAAGCGCAGGACCGTCTCCTGCGTGGGCGTGTACGGGTGCGCGATCCAGGTGTTGTACTGCGGTCCGGAGAACAGCTCCCGCGCGGGGGAGAGCCCCGACGGAGGGAAGAACCGCCGCGAGGCCGCCAGGAACGCCTCCCGCAGCGATCCGCCACCCCGGCCGACCAGGATGTCCCGTCCGGAAAGCCGCAGCCGCCCGTCCTCGAACGCGAACGCGAACGGCCGCTCCGACCAGACCACCCGCCCGCGCGTCGACACCAGCACGGGGCCGCTCTGGTTGGACGGCGCGGCGTCGCGGGACCCGTGCCCACGGGGCGAGCCGAGATCACGGGCGAACGACCCCGCCCCGAACGGCATCGACAGCCCGTCCTCGGCGGCGCCGCCCCACCACCCCTCGCCGTCCTCCAGCACCAGCTCCAGCTCGTCCCCTGACAATTCGGTGAACGGCTCGGCCGGCGGACGGGGTTCAGGGCGGGAGATCGTCATCAGCACCTCTTCGGCAGGCGGATCGGCGGGCAGCCGTACGCGATACATGTCGTTCGCGCTGACGCTAGTGGACGCCCGCGGACGCTCCGGCACCCACCCCTCCATCCACCAATCGCAAACAGTTCTTCGCGAAGAAGTGTTTGCGAAGAAGTGTTTGCGGTTTAGAGTCGGGTGTATGAGTGATCCCGACAGGAGCGTCGTCGTCCTCGACGCCAAGGGGCTGCGGGCCCTGGCCCATCCCGTGCGCGTGCAGCTGGTCGACCTGCTGCGCAAGCACGGCCCGTCCACCGCCACCCGGCTGGCCGAGCGGCTCGGCGTCAACTCCGGGACGGCCAGCTACCACCTGCGCAGGCTCGGCGCGGCCGGGTTCGTGGAGGAGGACGCCGAGCGGGGCAACGCGCGGGAGCGGTGGTGGCGGTCGGTGCACCAGGTCACCCGCCTGTCCGACGAGGAGCTGGCCAGGACGGAGCCGGAGGCGGTGCTGGCGTACATGCAGTCGATCGTGGCCCTGTACGGCCTGCGTGCCCAGCGGGCGGTGAACGAGATGCTGACCATGCCGGGGGAGTGGGGGAGCGTGCTCGACCTGAGCTCGTTCGCGCTGCGGCTGACGCCGGAGGAGGGGCTGCGGCTGCGCTCCGAGCTGGAGGAAGTGATCTCCCGCTACCGGCGTGACCTCCCCGGCGAGGACGGGCCCGAAGGGTCGGCGCGGGTGTCGGTCATCACCCAGGTCCTGCCGGAACCGTCGTGAACGGCCGGTTGAGGCCGCTGGCCGGGGTGCTGGCGGCCACGGCGGTGGCCCTGACCGGGACGCGGGTGTCGGCCATCGCCCTGCCCTGGTATGTGCTGGGCACCACCGGCAGCGCGGCCTGGACCGGGGTGGTCGCGTTCGCCGAGATGGTGCCGTACGTGCTGGTCAAGGCGTTGACCGGGCCGCTGGTCGACCGCGTCGGGCCGCGCCGGATCTCGCTGGCCGCCGACGTGGTGAGCGCGGCGGCGGCCGGGGCCGTCGTGCTGCTGCACACGCTGGGCGCGCTGCCCATGGGCGCGCTGATCGCGCTGGTCGTGGTGATCGGCGCCGGGCGTGGGCCCGGGGATCTGGCCAAGGAGATCATGATCCCTGAGGCGGCCGGGCGCGCGGGGATGCCTTTGGAGCGGGCCACGGGGCTGATGGGGGTGACCGAGCGGCTGGCGCAGACCGTGGGGCCGGCGGCTGGGGGTGCGGTGGTCGGGGTCTTCGGGGCGCTGCCGAGCCTGGGGCTGAGCGCCGTCTTCTTCGCGGTCGGGTCGGTGATCGTGGCGTGGGCGCTGCCGAGAGGGATGGGACATAGGGCACCCGAGCCCGTGGTCGGGGCCGAGGCTGGGGAAGGTGCCACGCCCGCATCCCCGCGCGAGACCGCCGGCAATGACGGGTACTGGCGGCGGTTCGGGGAGGGGATGGCGTTTCTGCGGGGCGAGCCGCTGCTGCTCATCCTGATCGCCATGGTCTGCGTGACGAACCTGCTCGACGCCGCGTTCGGGCAGGTGCTCGGCCCCGTGTGGGCGAAGGAGAGCGGGCACGGGCCCGTGCTGCTCGGGTTGTGCGGCAGCGTGATGGGCCTGACGGCGGTCGGCGGGAGCCTGGTCGCGGCGGCGGTGGCGCACCGGTTGCCGCGCCGGCCCGTGCTGTTCGTGGCGTTCCTGATCGCCGGGCCGCCGAGGTTCCTCCTCCTGGCCTTCGACCTGCCCGTGGCGGCGATCGTGGCGGTGTTCGCGGTGGGCGGGTTCGCCGGCGGGTTCCTCAACCCGATCCTGGGGGCGGTCTCGTTCGAACGGGTGCCGCGCCACCTGCTGGGCCGGGTGGGCGGGCTGCAGACCTCGCTCTCCTTCGTCGGCGTCCCGCTGGGCGGGCTGCTGGCCGGGGCGGCGGTGACGGTGACCGGGCTGGCCCCGGTGCTGCTGGCGTGCGGGGCCGCGTACGTGCTCGCCATCGTCCTGACCGGCCTGCGCCCGGAGTGGCGCGAGATGGACCTCCTCCGCGCCCGCTCCGCGCTGGACGGGAGCGCGGGGGAGCGGGTCGGGGTCAGGGAGCGATGAGCCCCTGGGCCAGGTCGGCCGCCGTGGCCTCGGCGGAGCGGCGTTCGGGCGGGCCGTAGCCGCCGCCCCCGCCCGACTCGCACCGCAGCACGTCCCCCGCCCGTACGGGCAGCGCGTTCACCTTGAGCATCTCCCGCGCCCCGTCCGTGCCGGGATTGAGCGTGACCCGGGGAGGAGCGCCCGCCGCGCCGCCCGCCAGCCCCCACGCCGGCGTGACCGACCGCTCGAACCACAGCGACAGCGACGTGTCGCCGCAGAACTCGTACTCGCGCACCACGCCGTTGCCGCCACGCCACCGCCCGGCCCCGCCCGTGCCGGGACGCATCTCGTAACGGGTGACGCGCACGGGGAAGAGCGTCTCCAGCACCTCGATCGGCATGTCCCGCAGTGACCCGTTGACGTTGTTGATCAGACAGCTCTCGCCGTCGCCGCCCTCCCACGCCCCCCACCCGCCGACCGTGGCCTCCTGGGAGACGTACAACTTCCCGGTACGCGGGTCCGTGCCGGTGAACTGCACGATCATCGAGTCCCCGTACGAGGCCGCGGCCGCCTTGCCGGGCAGCACCGGCGCCAGCGCCTTGACCACCAGGTCGATGAGCAGCCCCAGGTGCGAGTAGTAGTACTGGCACGCGGCCGGCGACTCGGCGGCCAGCATCGAGCCGGGGCGCGTCAGCACCGACAGCGGCCGGAACGAGCCCCCGTTGAGCGGCACCTCACCCGACACCAGCAGCTTGTAGCCGACCCGCACCGCGGCCACCGCCTGCGCCGCCCCGCAGTTGACCGGCCCGAGCGCCTGGTCGGCGCAGTCGGTCAGGTCGACGTGCATCGACTCGCCCGACACCGTGACGCGCACGTTCACCGGCAGCGGCGTGTCCAGGTCGATCCCGTCGTTGTCGAGGTGACCTGACGCCTCGTACACGCCGTCGGGGATGGCCGCGATGGCCGCCCGCTCCATGCGTTCGGTCTGGGCGAAGATCTCGTCGCGCGCGGCCGTCACCGTCGCCAGGCCCCAGCGGGCGACGATCTCGCGCAGCCGCCGCTGCCCGGTCATCGCGCAGCTCACCTGGGCACGCAGGTCGCCGAGCGTGGCGTGCGGGAAGCGCACGTTGCGTTCGATCACCTCGTGCAGGTCGCGGCAGGGCGCGCCGCCCGCGTACACCTTCACCGGGCCCATCCGCAGGCCCTCCTGGAAGATCGAGGTGGAGTCCATCGAGCCGCCGGGGTCCTTGGAGCCGACGTCCAGCCAGTGCGCCCGCGACGCCGCGAACCCGGCCAGCTCCCCGTCACAGAAGATCGGCCCGTAGACGGTCACGTCGTTGAGGTGGGTGCCGCCGACGTAGGAGTCGTTCAGCACCCAGACGTCGCCCTCCTCCCAGACCTCCGGCCCGTACAGGCGCTCGGTCTCGCGGGTGCACACCTCCAGGTTGCCCAGGAAGATCGGCAGCCCGGACGACTGCCCCAGCACGTTGTGCTCGCGGTCGAGCAGCGCGACCGCGCAGTCCTTGGCCTCGTAGATGACGGGGGTGTAGGAGCTGCGGATGAGGGTGGTGTTCATGTCCTCCGCCGCCTGCAGCAGCGCGCAGCGGATGATCTCGGTGGTGACGGGGTCGATCACTGGTCCACCTTCACGATGAGAAAGCCGTTGTCGTCCACGGTGACCAGGCAGCCGGGCGGCACGACCGTGGTCGCGGTCTCCTCCACCACGATCGCGGGCCCGGTCAGCTCGCCCTCCAGGGCGGAGCGGCGCAGCACGGGGGTACGGTGCACCGCGCCGTCGAAGATCACGTCCCGTACGACGGGCTCCGCCTGCTCGGGGGCGCCGGGGGCTGGGGCGGCCGTACGGGGGAACGAGCCGAACCCGGTGCTGCGCAGCATCA
Source organism: Nonomuraea maheshkhaliensis (assembly GCF_039529435.1). Classification (NCBI taxonomy): domain Bacteria; kingdom Bacillati; phylum Actinomycetota; class Actinomycetes; order Streptosporangiales; family Streptosporangiaceae; genus Nonomuraea; species Nonomuraea maheshkhaliensis. Next base: position 19,767 of record NZ_BAAAMU010000106.1, on the reverse strand, counting down.
CGAACTCCACCGGCGCCTCGGGCGTGGCGTGCCCGTACCGGCTGGTGTGCGCCTCGGCGTAGCGGGCCGCGATCTCCGCCGCGAACCCGGGCCCGGCGGGCTCCGCCGCGTCGCGCAGCGGGATGGTGAGCGTGTAGTCCTGGCCCTCGTACCGCATGTCCACGGCGTGCTCCACCCGCCGCCGTTTCTCCGGCACGCCCTGACCGGCGAGCGCCGCGAACGCGTCCCGCTCCAATCTCACGAGATTTCCGGACATGTCGGCGCCGTCCAGCGTGTCCTGATGCCGGAAGTACGGATGCGTCAGATCCCGGCGCACGTCCGCCTCCAGCATCCCCCACGCCGAGAACGCCCCCGGGAAGCGCGGCACCACCACCTCGGAGATCCCCAGCTCACGCGCGATGAACACCGCGTGCATCGCCCCCGCGCCCCCGAACGCCACCAGCGCGAACCCACGCGGCTCCACGCCGTGCTCCACCGTCAGCGTCCTGATCGCCTGCGCCATCCTGGCGTTGGCCACGTCGCAGACGCCCTCGGCCAGCCGCAGCGGATCCAGCTTCAGCTCCCCTGCCAGCTCCGCCACCGCGACCCCGGCCGCCCCGGCGTCCAGCGTCATCAGCCCGCCCGCGAACCAGGCCGGATCCACCCGCCCCAGCACCACGTTCGCGTCCGTGACGGTGACCTGGGTGCCGCCCCGGCCGTAACAGGCGGGCCCGGGAACGGCCCCCGCCGACTCGGGACCCACCCGCAGCGCGCCCGCCTCGGCGTAGGCGATGGAGCCGCCGCCCGCGCCGATCGTGTGCAGGTTCACCACCGGCATCAGCACCGGATGACCCTCGATCCGCGCCTCCGCGCTGACGTCGGGGCGCCCGTTCACGACGAGCGACACGTCGAACGACGTGCCGCCCATGTCCACGCAGATCGCGTTGTCCCGCCCGAGCAGGCGGGCCGCCGCGACCCCGCCCATCGTCCCGCCGACCGGCCCCGACAGCAGCGTCTGCAATGGCCTGCGCATCGCGTACGAGGCGTTCACCAGCCCGCCCGACGACTGCATGACGTGCACCGGCACCGCCAGCCCCCGCTCGGCGAAGCGCCGCTCGATCCGGCCCAGATAGCGGCGCACCACCGGCCCCGTGTACGCCTCCAGCACCGCCGAGGACGTGCGCTCGTACTCCCGCCACTCCCTGGCCACCTCGTGCGAGAGCACGACCAGCACGTCCTCGCCCAGCTCGGCCCGCAGGATCTCACCGGCCCGCACCTCGTGCGCCGGATCGGCGAACGAGAACAGCAGGCACACCGCCACCGCGTCGAACCCCTCCGCACGGGCCCGCCGCGCCGCCGCCCGCACCGCCTCCTCGTCCAGCGGCACGAGCTCCCGCCCCCGGTGGTCCAGCCGCCCGCCGGCCTCCATGACGTCCTGACGCGGCACCAGCGGCGCCGGCTTGCGGTAACGCAGGTCGAACATACGCTCCCGGTTGCCCCTGGCGATCTGGTAGACGTCCCTGGCCCCCCGGCTCGCCAGCAGCAGCACCCGCGCGCCCTTGCGTTCCAGCAGCGCGTTGAGGCCCTGCGTGGTGCCGTGCACGAAGAAGGAGATGTCCGACGGGTCGTCCACGACCCGCGCGAGCGCGGCGAACACCCCCTCCGCGAGATCCCCCGGCGTGGTGGGCGCCTTCGAGGCGGTGACGGCCCCCGACCGCTCGTCGTAACAGACGACGTCGGTGAAGGTGCCGCCGATGTCCATGGCGACGCGATAAGTCATGCGCGTCACCGTATGCCGCCCGCGATCGAGCCCCGCTGTGCGGAACGCACAGCACGACCTCTCCCGCAGTGCCGAACGCAGGGGTCAGCTCTGCCGCAGGATGCGCGACACGATCACATCACGGATGGAGGCTCACGTAGGCACTCTCAGGGGCTCGAGGGCGGCTAGGACGAGGTCGAGGCCGAAGGTGAACTCCTCCGCCGGGTCGTAGCCGGCGGCGGCGAGCACCGCGGCGGACTCGTTGAGATAGGGGAACTCGTCAGGCGGAAGCTGGGGCAGGAAGACGTCCTCGGCCATGTCCGCGAACCCATCGGCGGTGTCGAACGGCAGGCTGGCTTCCTGCAGGGCGAAACCGTAGACATAGCTGTCGAGCAACCAGTTGGCGTGCGTCGCCGTCAAGACCGGGAAGCCGGCCCTTCGCAGGCAGGCGGTGACCGCTTCGCGGTGGCGGAGGTTCGCGGGCCCCGGCGATGTCCGCGACTCCATCAGGCCGATCGCCCACGGGTGGCGTGCGAGAACCTGCCGGGCGGATACCGCCCGGCGTCGCATCGCTGACTGCCAGTCGGTCTGTTCGGGCGGGAGCTCGATCTCCTCGAACACGACGTCGATCATGGCGTCCAGCAGCTCCTCCTTGCTCGCCACGTAGTAGTAGAGCGACATCGCGCCCGCGCCGAGCGCGCCGGCCAGCCGGCGCATGCTCAGCCCGCCGACCCCCTCGCGGTCGGCGAGCCGGACCGCCTCGGCCACCACCCGTTGCTTGCTCAGCGCCGCGTCTGAGGCCACCTGGCGTTGTTCCCTCGCGGACACGGGTCTCCTCTCGCTCGCTCGACCGCCTTGACAATCGTCCAGCGCACGGTCATGGTACATCGTACGACGTACAGCGTACGACGTACGAACCAACGAGAGCCGCAGCTCGGACGCGAGGAGGCTTCGGTGGGAATCGAACAGCGCTCGAGCCGTCCGAGGTCCCGGGCTACCGCTGCCCGGTCGAGGCGAGGTGCTCGTCCAGGTGGGCGCGGCCCCGGTACATCCCTGCCGCCACTCCGGCGGAGGGATCGCTCCTGTCGAAAGGAGAACCGATGACCATCCGAACGAAAACCCCGAACCCGCTCGACGACCCGCCGGTCCCCGTGCAGGCCAAGCTCGCCGCCGCATGGACCAGCTTCATGTTTCTCTACATCTACGTCGACTACTTCCACCTCCACAAGCCCGGCGTCATCGACAACCTCCGAGTCGGCGTCGTCTTTGAGTTCGACATCAGCCCGACGTTGTTGACCATGATGCTCGCGTCCGTGGCGATCCCGGCCCTGATGGTGATGCTCTCCATGACGCTGCCCGCCCGGGTGAACCGCGCCACGAACCTCGTCGTCGCACCGCTCTACATCCCCTACTCGGTGTTCAACGCGGCAGGGGAGTCCTGGAACTGGGCCCCCTTCTACGGCCTCTCCATCGGAATCGAGGTGCTGCTCCTGGCCTTCATCCTGCGCTCCGCCTGGACCTGGCCTCGAACCCCCGCCGTCCCAGCCGGTCCCGCGACGGCAGCGAGCCCGGGCGGCCGCCGGTGACGCGCACGCCCGCCGCGCTGACGCCGCTTTCTCCAGCGACTGTCGCAGACGATCACCAACGATCAGGGAGCTCATCACGTAGTCCGGCCTCGGGCGCGTCCCACGCCGCACGGGGCAGCATCGCCGCGACCTCGCGCCGCAGCAGCGGATCCGCCAGGAACGCCTCCTCGATCGCCCGCCGCAGCGCCGTCCGTCCGGCCTCGTCGTCCGGCTTGGCGCCCGCCACCCGGTCGATCAGGTCTCTGGCACGGTCGTCGCCGCGGCCGAACACCCGCTGCAGGATGCGCGAGCCGCGGGCGGCAGGCGTGTCGGCGGCCAGCTCTCCGGTCTTGGCCAGCACGCCGGTGCCGAAGGCGTCGATCGCCGCCGCGGCATAGGGCATGACGTCATTCGCCGTTTCCACGAGACCCTCCCGTAGGCCTTGATGGATAGTCGGCATGCTAGCTCCCGGAGTGCCCGCGGCAACGGCATACCCTGTCGAATGTGCCTGCTCCGTATCTCACACTCACGACCGTCATCGAGCACGAGACCGAAACGCGGCGCTCGCGCTTCATCTGCGCCATAGCCCCGGCGCGCACGGTCGAGCAGGCGGCGGCCTTCATCGCCGCCCGCCGCGCCGCGCACGCCGGCGCCACCCACAACTGCACGGCGTACGTGATCGGCGAGCGCATCCAGAGGGGCGACGACGACGGCGAGCCGGGCGGCACGGCCGGCACGCCCATGGTGCAGGCGCTGGTCGGCCGGGGGTACAGCGACGTGGTGGCGGTGGTGACGCGTTACTTCGGCGGCACCCTGCTGGGCGCGGGCGGGCTGGTGCGAGCCTACGGCGGGGCGGTGACCGAGACTCTCGACCGGGCCGAGCCCGTCCGGATGGTGCCGGCCAGGCTCGTGCACGTCGCGGTCGCGCACGACCAGGCCGGGCGGGTGGAGAACGACCTGCGCGCCTCCCGTCACGCGGTGCGCGAGGTGACGTACGCGGGGGAGGTCACCTTCGCGGTGGCGGTGGGGGAGGACGAGGTCGCGGCGTTCACCGACTGGGTGGCCACGCTGACGGCCGGCCGGGCCCGCGTCACGCCGGGCGCCGACCTCCACGTCCCCGCCTGATCACGGACTTCGAGACCAGGGGCCCGCGTGATCACGGGCCCGCTTGCTTGCTGACGCGCCTGCTCAGCCCTCCAGGGCGTACTGCATCACGCGGAACTTCGCCTGCGCCTCGGCCAGCTCGGCCGCCGGATCGGAGTCGCCCATGATGCCGCCCCCGGCGAACAGCCGGGCCCGCCGCCCCTCGACCAGGCCCGAGCGCAGCGCGATGCCCCACTCGCCGTCGCCCCGGGCGTCGATCCAGCCCACGGGACCGGCGTACCCGGCCCGGTCCATGCCCTCCAGCTCGCGGATGACCTCGATCGCCGTGTGGGTCGGGGTGCCGCCGACGGCCGCCGTCGGGTGCATGGCCGCCACCACGTCCAGCACCGACGCCCCGTCGGCCAGCCGCCCCGTGACGTGGCTGGCCAGGTGCTGCACGTTGGGCAGCATGAGCAGTTCGGGCTCGTCGGGCGTGGTGAGCGAGGAGCACAGGGGCGACAGCGTCTGGCGTACGGAGGCGATCGCGCACTCGTGCTCGTGCCGGTCCTTCGTCGAGGCCAGCAGCGCCTTGCCCCGGGCGAGGTCGTCGGCCGGGCCGGTGCCGCGCGGCGTCGTGCCGGCCAGCACCAGCGACTCGATCTCCTGCCCCGTACGCCGGATCAGCAGCTCGGGCGTGGCCCCGACCAGCCCCGCGACCGAGAACGTGTAGCACTCGGGATAGCGCCGGGCCAGGCGGGTCAGCAGCAGCCGTACGTCGATCGGCCGCTCGGCGGTGGCGACCAGGTCGCGGGCCAGCACCACCTTCTCCAGCTCGCCCTCGCGGATGCGCTTGGCCGCGCTGGCCACGACGTGCTCCCACTCGGGCGCGCTCAGGCTGCCGTCGCCGTAGCTGATCCGGCCCGGGTCGCGGATCGGCGTGAACGTCTCCAGCGGCGCGTCCCCGATCGTGGTCAGCCAGGCGTGGCCGTCGCGGCGGGCCAGCACGGCCCGCGGCACCACGAGGACGGAGCCGTGGGCGTCCTCGTCGAAGGTGAAGCTGCCGAAGGCGACCGCGCCGGAGCCGGGGGCGTGCACGGCGTCGTCGACGTGCGCCTCACCGAGGACGGTGGCCAGCCATCGGCGGGCCCAGGCGAACCTGCCGGGGCCGGGCGGCACCGTCACGCGGGCGGCCTCACCCCATCCGACCAGGCCCTCGCCGTTTCTGATCCAGGCGTAGGGCGCCGTCCTGGGGAGGGAGGCCAGCAGGTCACCGGGGTCGCCGACAAGGGTGGTGCGAACCGGCAGCGGGCGGGTTGTTCCGAGCGCGACACTCACCCAAGACACTCTATGCGGGAACTGAACACGTTCGACTCGGACCCCCGTGAATGCGAGGTTACGGGCAACGAACCCGGAAAAAACGGGATGCCGTTAGGTATTGGGTATCACCAGATCCCCTTCGGCCTGTCAAGCAAGGATATGAAGTCGGTCCCGAACTGGCAGACCTTGCCGTGTAGCCATAGTGGCAGGGTGATCGGCTATCTACCTTGGTGCGCATGATCGTTCGCTTCGGGCCAGTGCTGGCCGCCGCCGTCGTCCTCACCGCCTCGGTCCCGGCCCACGCCGCCGCTCCCGCGGAGCCCGTCCCCGAGGTCATGGCCGCGCTCGGCGACTCCATCTCCGCCGGTTTCAACGCCTGCGGCTGGTACGTCTCCTGCACCGCCCGCTCCTGGTCCACCGGCGACCGCGCCGACGTCGACAGCCACTACCTGCGCCTGTCGGAGCTGTCTGGAACGATCCACAAGCACAACCACAACTTCGCCGTGCCCGGCTCCACCAGCGCCGCCCTGCTCGGCCAGGTACGCAAGGCGATCGCCGCCAAGGCCGACTACGTCACGATCCTCATCGGCGCGGTCGACGCCTGCGCCCGCACCGAGCAGGCGATGACCCCGGTGGCGACCTACCGGCGCCGGCTGGACACCGCCCTGGCCGAGCTGCGCGCCGGGCTGCCCAGGGCCAGGGTGTTCGTGGCCAGCATCCCCGACCTGCGGCGGCTGTGGCAGGCCGGGCGCGGCAACCCGCTGGCCCGTACGTTCTGGTCGGCCGGCCGCATCTGCCAGAGCCTGCTGCTCCGGCCCACGTCCACCCGCCGGGCCGACACCGAGCGCCGCGCCAGGGTGCGCGACAGGGTGATCGGCTACAACCGGGCGGCGGCCGAGGCGTGCGCCGCGTACGGGCCCGCCTGCCGCACCGACGGGGGAGCCGTCTTCGCCTACCCCTTCACCCTCGACCAGGTCAGCAAGTGGGACTACTTCCACCCGAACACGGCCGGGCAGCGGGTGCTGGCGGAGCAGACCTACCGGCGCGGCTTCACCTGGATCGACCCGCGATAGGGTTCATCGGCACTGCGCGAGCATGGTCTTCTTGTCGGCCGGGGTGACCGGAACGTCGTACTTGAGCGCCACCTGCGCGAACCGGGTGACGTAGGCGCACCGGATGCCCCGGCGCGGCGGCAGCCAGCCCGACGGCCCCGAGGCGTCCTTGTGCTCGTTGGCCTCGCCGTCCACGGGCAGCAGGTTGAGCGGGTCGTTGGCGAAGTCCAGCCGCTTCGTCATCGACCAGCGCGGCGCCCCCATGCGCCACCCGTAGTTGAGCGGCACCACGTGATCGACCTGCACCTCGTCGGCGTTGTCCTTGTGCCAGTGGATGAGTCGCCCGGTGTAGGGGTCGGTCAGCTCCATCGAGACGACCTCGCAGTTCGACCCCTTGCGGTACTTCACGTTCCGGCCGTCTCGGGCCAAGAGGTCGTCACGGGTACGGCAGCCGTTGCGCGCGTACGGCACCCCGGTGGCGTCGTCGGCCCAGTTGTCCCCGTACCGGGTGCGCTCGTATCCCCTGTTGGAGCCGAGCCCCTTGACGCGCAGCCGCTTGATGAGGCCGCGCGCTTCTCGCCTGTCGGCGGCGGATGCGATGGGGGCCAGGCCCGGTAACGTGCCGCTGATGTTGCCCAGCGGGCTGGCCGCGGTGGCCGGTGGGGTCTTGGCTGTGCCGATGAACGAGACGATGACGATGGCTCCGGCGAGGACGGCGACCGCGTCCTTGGTGCTCAAGCAGACCTCCGTGAGCTCCAGGTTGTCTAGAGAAATTCCCGGCATCGGCGCTTTTGACACGGGAAGGGTTGTGTGACTGATCGTCCCACCAACCGTGCCGCGCCGGGGACGAGCCGGGCCGGGCCGGGGCGGGAGCGGGCTCGCGGCCGGGCCGGGGCGGGCGCGCGGGGGAGGCGGCGGTAGCCTGCGTCGTGTGACTGATCGTCCCGTCGACCCCGATGTCGATCTTCACGTTCCCGCGCAGCGGGCCGAGCCGCTCTGGCCGGTGCTCGCCGTGATCGCCCCCGGCGGCGCGATCGGAGCGCTGGCCCGGCACGCCGTCCAGACGGCGCTGCCCACGGGGGCGGCCGGGCTTCCCGTGGGCGACGTTCCTGGTCAACGTGTCCGGCTGCCTGCTCATCGGGGTGCTGATGGTGCTGATCACGGAGGCCCGCCCGGCACATCGCCTGGTGCGGCCGTTCCTCGGGGTGGGGGTGCTGGGCGGCTACACGACGTTCTCGACGTACGCGGTGGACGTGCGGCGGACGGTCGAGGCCGGCGCGCCGCTCACCGGCCTGGCCTACCTGGTGGCCACGATGCTGGCGGCGGTGGCCGCGACAGCGGCCGGCGTGTGGCTGACCCGCCGCGCCGCCGGCGTCGTGCCAGGGACCGGTGCCCGATGACGATCGTGCTGATCGTGCTGGGGGCCGCGGTCGGGGCGCCGCTGCGCTACCTGGCCGACCGGGCGGTGCAGGCGCGGCACGACACCGTGTTCCCCTGGGGGACCCTCTCCGTCAACGTGAGCGGGTCGGCGGTGCTGGGCTTCGTGGCCGCGCTGCCGGTGGGTGACGGGGTGATGGCGCTGGTGGGCACGGGTTTCTGTGGCGCGCTGACGACGTACTCGACGCTGGGGTACGAGACGGTGCGGCTGCTGGAGGAGGGGGCGCGCTTCCACGCGGTCGCCAACGCCGTGGCCAGCGTGGTCGCTGGCCTCGGCGCGGCCTTCTGCGGCGCGGCCCTCGCCCAAGCCCTGCTCTGAGCCCAAGCCCTGCTCTGAGCCCAAGCCCTGCTTCAGCCCAGCCGCCACTGCGAGCGGGGCGGCCCGCGCCCAGGCGCTGCTTTGCGTTGGGCCCGCTCAGGTTCTGACGGGGAGAGTTACCGTGTAATCCAGTAATCACATTGGAGGTCACGGTGGCCGATCCCCTCGACGCCTACTCCCAGGTCGTGTCTTCCGTGGCCGCCGAGCTGCTGCCCAGGGTGGCCAGCGTGCGGGCCGGGCGGGGCAGTGGTTCGGCCGTGGTGTTCACCGGCGACGGCTTCCTGCTGACCAACGCCCACGTGGTCGGCTACTCCCGCACCGGCACTGTCGCGTTCGCCGACGGCGTGTCCGGTGACTTCGAGGTGGTCGGGCGCGACCCGCTGTCCGACCTCGCCGTGATCAGGGCGCGCACCGCCACCCCGCCGCCGGCCGAGCTCGGCGACAGCGACGGGCTGGTGGTCGGCCAGCTCGTGGTGGCCGTGGGCAACCCGCTCGGGCTGACCGGCTCGGTGACGGCCGGGGTGGTGTCCGGGCTGGGACGGTCGCTGCCCGCGCGCAGCGGCTCCGCCACCCGCCTGATCGAGGACGTCATCCAGACCGACGCCGCGCTCAACCCGGGCAACTCCGGCGGGGCGCTGGCCGACGCGCGGGGGCGGGTGGTCGGCATCAACACGGCCGTGGCCGGCGTCGGGGTGGGGCTGGCCGTGCCGATGAACGCCACCACCCGTTCCATCGTCGCCGCGCTGATCAGGGACGGCCGGGTCCGGAGAGCGTTCCTGGGCCTGGTGACCTCGCCCGCGCCGCTGCCCGAGCACCTGCGCAGGAGCACCGGCCAGAACGGAGCCCTGCGCGTGGTCGAGGTGGTGCCCGGCTCGCCCGCACACCGGGCCGGGCTGCGCGCCGGCGACCTGGTGCTGAGCGCCGGGCGTACCCCGGTGGGTGACGCGCAGAGCCTGCAGCGGCTGATGTTCGCCGACGCGATCGGACGGCCGTTACCCATCACCGTGCACCGCAACGGCGCGCTCGTGGACGTCATCGCCGAGCCGGTGGAACTCACCGGCTCGGGTGTGTGATCAGGCCCCTATCGCTGGGCCGGCGACTGCTCCTGCGCCGCGGGCTGCTCCTGAGCGGGGGACTGCTCCTGTGCAGAGGGCTGTTCCCGCGCCGAGGGCGCCTCGGCGGGCTCCTTGCTCTGGCGGGCCGCGGCCCACGAGCCGTCGCGCCGCGCCAGCAGCTCCTCCAGCAGCGCGTCCCACTTCTTCCCGACGACGTCGGGGTCGTACTTGTGCGCCGTCTCCAGCGCCCGCGCCGCGAGGTCCCGGCGCAACTGCTCGTCCTCGATCACCCGCATGACGGCCGCGGCGAGGTTGGCATTGGTACGGGGCTTGACCAGCAGCCCGTCCACCCCGTTCTTGATCATTTCCTTGGGGCCGTGCGGGCTGTTGAAGCTGACGATGGCCAGCCCCTTCGCCATGGCCTCCAGGATCGTCATGGGGAAGCCCTCGTGCCGCGAACTGAGCACGTAGATCGACGACTTCTCCAGCTCCGCGCCCACGTCGGTCGTCGGCCCCGGCAGTTCCACCTTGTCCTCAAGGCCCGCCTCGACGATCTGCTTGGCCAGGTTCTCCTCCTGCGGCCCCGCGCCGAAGATGCGCAGCTTCCAGTCCGGATGCGCGGCGGCGACGGTCTCCCATGCGGTGATCAGCCGGTGGAAGCCCTTGATCCGGGTCATCCGGCCGACCGCGACGGCCACCTTGGCGTCGAGCTTGGACACCTCGCCCGACATCGGCGGCACGGCGTTGGGAATGCGGACCAGCTTGCGCGGCTGCTTCGGCAGCGTCTCGCGGTAGTCGGCCAGATCGGCCTTGGTGAGGGTGACCAGGGCGTCCAGGCGGCGGTAACGCCACTTGATCAGCTCCTGGATGGGTTCGGCCTGAGTACGCAGCGCCACATGTTCCTGCCCGATCGTGATCACGCCGGGCTTGGCTAACTGGGCGAGCGCGAGGTTGAGCCCCGGGCGGGTGGCCATGAGCACGCCGGTGTCGAGCGAGCGGATGAAACGGGCCAGCTTGAGGTCGGTCCAGAGGTTGAACCTGTGGTACGCCGACTCCTCCTTGGGGATGAGCCGGCTCGGCAGCTTCGACAACAGGGCGCGCACCGGGTCGAGGCCGGGATCGATCCGGTCGTCCAGGAAACGGAACTTCACCCGGGGGTCGATGGGGAAGAACGGCGCGTCCGCCTCCTTCAGCACGCTGACGATCTCCACGTCGTGCTCCTCGGCCAGGTAACTGGCCAGGTTGAACACGGTGCGGATGGTGCCGCCCATCCCGTTGGCGTGCAGCAGCAGGATGCGTACCCTCCGGATCGAGGGCGGCGGCGCGTCGCGCTTCTTGCGCCGGTTGTACCCCCGATAGAGCCGGACCATCGCCGACTTGCCCTTGCGTGCCAGTGCGCGCACTTAACAGATCCCCTTTTCACGGACGAAGGCTCAACACACAGGGCCGGCGGAGAGGGCTCGCCTCACCACCGGCCTCGTACTTATTCGTCGGTGGAGCGCATTTGCTTTCATCCCCCATGCGCTTACCCCACCTATGATCTTTAGACGCTTCGGGGATGCTTAAGGTTGCATGCGCGGCCGGTGCCGATGATCGGGAGTATGCGGGGGATTGTCGGCCAGCAGGTCGAGCGCCACGTCGATCGCCCGTTCGAGCTGCGTGTCCACGCCCCGCGCGTAGTCCTGCGGGGTGATGTCCACCTCGATGTCGGGATCGGTGCCGTAGTTCTCCACCTGCCAGCCGACGTCGTCGAAGGCGAAGGAGAACTCCGGCTGCGTGGTGAGCGTCCCGTCGGCCAGCCGGTGGCGCGGCCAGATGCCGATCACCCCGCCCCACGTGCGCTTGCCGACCAGTGGTCCGAGACCGAGCAGCTTGAAGGTGTGGCTGAAGATGTCGCCGTCCGAGCCCGCCCACTCGTTCGTGACCGCCACGATCGGGCCGCGCGGCGACTCGGGCGGGTACGGCTCGGGATCGCCCCACCGCGGATAGTCGTAGCCCAGCCGCCGCCTGGCCAGCTTCTCCAGCAGCAGCGCCGAGACGTGGCCGCCGCCGTTGAAGCGCACGTCCACGATGAGCGCGTGGCGGTCGTACTCGGCCAGGAAGCCCCGGTGGAACTCCCCGAACCCCTCGGTCCCCATGTCGGGCACGTGCAGGTAGCCGATCCGGCCGCCGGAGCGTTCGTGGCACTGGGCGCGGTTGAGGTTCACCCAGTCGCGGTAGCGGGCCGGCCGTTCGTCGGCGAGGGCGCGTACCGTGACCGTGAACACGCGCTTGCCGCGCCGCAGTGTCAGCTCGACCTCCTCGCCCGCCTGGTTGACCAGCCGCTCGTTCGGGGTGGCGGCCACCCCGATCGGCGCGCCGTCGATGGCCAGCACGGCGTCACCGGGGCGCACGTCGAGGCCGAGCCGGTTCAGCGGAGAGGTGGCCTTCGGGTCCCACGGGTCGCCGGTCACGAGGGCGCCGATGCGGTAGACGCCGCCACGATACTGCCAGTCCACGCCCAGCTTGCCCTGCGTGTAGTCGGGTCCTGGCCGGTATTCGCCGCCGCTCTCGAAGGCGTGGCTGGTGGCCAGCTCCCCGTGCAGCTCCCACAGCAGGTCGGAGAACTCGCCGCGGGTCGTCACCCGGTCCACCAGTGGCCGGTAGCGCTCGTACACGGCCGGCCAGTCCACGCCCGCCATGTCCTCGGTCCAGAAGTTCTCCAGCTGCAGCCGCCACGCCTCGCGGAACATCTGCCGCCACTCCGCCACCGGGCAGACCGACACCTTGACCCGCGACAGGTCGATCCAGCCGCTCTCACGCCCGGGACTCTCCCCGTCGCCGGGCACTTCGCCCGCTTTGACCACCCGCAGCCGGTTCCCCGCCCGGTACAGCAGCGTCTTGTGGTCCCGGCCGAGCTCGAAGTCGTCCACGCCCTCGGCGAACAGCTCGTTGTGGCCACCGGCGAAGTCGAACAGGTGCAGCGTGTCCTCCCCTTCGAGCGGGCTGGTCAGGATCAGCGCCTTGCCCTTCAGCCCCGCCACCCGCTCGTACCGGCCTTCCGGCAGCGGGAACGCGGTCACCCTGCGGGCCAGCCCGTCCACGTCCACCCGCAGCGGCTCCGGCTCGTCCTCCTCGTCGTCCTTCGGCTCCTCCAGCGGGCGGGGACGGGGCACGAAGGGGTCCGGCGCGTCCGCCCGGAGCGCCACCGCGTACGGCCGCGTCCCCAGCGGGAACCCCAGGTCGAACTGGAGCTGGTCGTAGACGGGGGAGAAGACGCGCTGGCCGATGAAGTACAGGTAGCGGCCCTCCGGGTCGAAGGCCGGCATCGAGTCCTTGAGCGCCGGCTCGCTGGCCTGGACCGTGCGGCCGCTCGCCGGATGGTGCAGCTTGATCGCGGCGGACCGGGAGCTCGACGGGCTCGCGTACGCCAGCCACTCGCCGTCGTGCGACCAGGCCGGATCCTCCGGCGGGCCGTGCGGGTTGGCCTCCACCAGCTCGGAGCGGCCCGTGGCCAGGTCGAGCACGTGCAGCTCGTCGCGGTGGTTGACGACCGCCACCCGGTCGTGCGCGGGATCGGGGACCAGCTCGTTGACCCGCCCCAGCCGGGCCACCTCCGTGCCCTGCCCGCCCTCGCCGCCCTCCAGGACGACCAGCCGCTCCTCGTCGCCGTCGTCGCTGGCCGCCGCGATCAGCCGGACGCCGTCGTTCAGCCAGGTCAGGAAGCGGTAGCGGACGCCGTCCGGGCGGCCGTGCTGGCGTACGGGGCCCTCCCAGTCCGCCATCGCGTACGCCTTGCCGCGCGCCGTGATCGCCAGCGCGCTGCCGTCCGGGCTCAGCCTGGCGCTGTCGAGATAGTCGGCGGCCTCCACGAACCTGCGGTTGAGCTGCGTCCTGGAGCTGGCCAGCCGCACCTCCAGCCGCCGCGGCCCCTCACCCGGCTCCAGCAGGAACAACTCCGCGCCCGCGTGATACACCAGGCGCTGCCCGTCACCGGACAGGTTCCTGGCGTAGTAGTCGTCGTGGTGGGTGAGCCGGCGCAGGTCGCCGCCGGCGGAGTCGCAGGAGTAGACGTTGCCGACGCCCTCGTGGTCGGAGATGAAGCACACCCGGCCGCCGCTCCAGCATGGCGAGGCCAGGTTGCCCGGCAACCTGATCAGCCGCCGGAACTCGCCGTCGCCGCGCGGGTCGATCCACAGGTCGCCGACCGTTCCGCCGCGGTAACGCTTCCACCGTGCCGGGTCCGCGGTGTTGCGGCCGAGCACGATCATGCCTGCGGGGCCGTACGCGATCGAGTTCGCCGGTCCGTACGGCAGCCGCTCCGGCACCCCGCCCGGCCGCACCCGGTGCAGCCATTTGCGGCCTTCGAACGGTTGTGACTGGTCGCTGGCGTACAGGATGCGGCCTTCCGGGTCCCAGCCGGTCACCGTGCAGCGGGCGCCGTGGAACGTCACCCGGCGGGCCGCGCCGCCGCCGGACGGCATCACGTACACCTCTTCGGGACCCTCCTCGCGTCCCACGAACGCGAGCTGGTCGCCGCGCGGCGAGATGCGCGGATAGCCGGCCTCGGCCAGCCCCGCGGTCAGCCGGAAGGCCCGCCCGCCCAGGGCGGAGACCATCCACAGGTCGTCCTCGGCGGCGAAGACCACCACGTCCTGGAAGACGGCGGGGAAGCGCAGGTAAGCCGACATGGAGCAGCTCCACGGTCGATCGGACGGCCGGGCCGCCCTGGGCCACGGCCGTCCGATCAGGTCACCGGCCGGGCAGCCTCGGCGAGCGACTGCCCGGGCCGTGCGATCACATCCAACCGGGCAGCCTCACCCGGTGACCGCCCGAGCCGTCCGACCAGGTCCGGCCGGACCCTCACCGTGGCGCGGGCCTTCTGATCAGGTCACCGGCTCGGCAGACACCGGCAGGCTGCCCGGGTGGTCACTCCTCGCCGGACGTCTTCTGGCTGTCCCGCTTCGTCTCCTTGGCCTGCCGGCTGGTCTTGATGGCCTGCTTCTTCGACTTGCCGGACTTGGAAGCGGGTTTCTTCTTCGTGTCAGCCATGGAAATCTCCCCCCGAATGGATGAGATGCACCGTATTGGTGCACCACGGCCGTTAATACCCATCAAACGACGAAACCCGACATACCACCTACTCGTCTCCTCAATAACCCTTTCCCGCACGGGCTCACCCGCCCATCTCCGCCAAACGACCCTCCCCGCACCCGGCCGTCACCACGTGCGGTCGTCTCCGCCCCAAGCGTCACCATGTCCGGCCAGTCCTCACCCGCGGTCGACTCCACGTGCGGCCGGATCGCGCCTCTGGCGGCGGGACGGAGCGCTGTGCGGCGGCATGGAGCCTCGTATGGCCGGATCGAGCCCCGTGTCGGGGGCCGGATTCAGAGCAGGCGCAACTGCTCCGGCTCGGGTGGGATCACAGGGCCCTCGGGTGTGATCGGAGGGCGGCGGCGGGACGGCTCGCGACGGGCCGTCGCCGGGACGGCCCGGCCGACCCCATGGCGTTCGGCCAGCTGTCTGACCAGGCCCGTCACCCGCTGCTGGTAGGCCTTGGGCGCGTAGGAGCCCCGCCCGTACAGCTCCAGATAGCGCGGCACCAGGCGCGGGTGCTCGCGCGAGAGCCAGCTCAGCCACCACTCCCTGGCCCCGGGCCGCAGGTGCAGCACGATCGGGACGAGGTGGGTGGCGCCCGCCTCGGCGATCTCCTTGACCGTGCGGTCGAGCTGGGCGGGGGAGTCGGTCAGATAGGGGAGGATCGGGGCCATCAGGACCCCGCAGGCGACGCCGTTGTCGTTGAGCGTCGCGCACGTCTCCAGACGACGGCGCGGATTGGGCGTGCCCGGCTCGACGGCGCGCCACAGCTCCGGATCCACGAACCCGACCGAGACGTCGGCGCCGACGTCGGTCACGTCGGCGGCCTCAGTGAGCAGATCGAGGTCGCGCAGGATGAGCGTGCCCTTGGTGAGGACGGAGAACGGGTTGGCGGCGTCGCGCAGCGCGGCCAGGATGCCGCGCATCAGCTGATATCGCCCCTCGGCGCGCTGGTAGCAGTCGACATTGGTGCCCATGGCCACGTGGTGCCCGCCCCAGCGAGGCGAGGCCAGCTCCTTGCGGGCCAGCTCGGCGGCGTTGACCTTCACCACGATCTTGGAGTCGAAGTCCGCTCCGGAATCCAAATCGAGATATTCGTGCGTTTTTCGGGCAAAACAGTAAATGCACTTATGAGAGCAGCCCCGGTACGGATTGATCGTGTACTCGAACGGAACCCGGCTGGCCGCGGGGACGCGGTTGATGATGGATCGGGCCCGGATCTCATAGAAGGTCATCCCATTGAATTCGGGCGTGTCGAACGTTCGGGTCACCGCGCCGCGAGCGAAGAGCGGCACGGCCGGATCGTCCCGGCCGGGCCCGGCCAGGCGCAGGTTGTCCCAGCGCATGCCATGATTAGAACAAAGGTTCGAGCATGATCGCAAACCGAAAAGAGGTGGCAATTACTGGGTCAGGCAGGGGCTAATGATCTTCAGGGTTGGGCAGAAAGACGCCACAGAGCTTGCGTTCCGGAGGTGCACCCATGGCCTGGTCGCAGGACGAGGAGCGAATGCTGGCCCAGATCGAGCAGCACCTCGTCGACGACGATCCCCGACTCGTCGCACGACTGGAGTCGTTCAACGAGCGGGTTCGCCGCAGCGAGGAGAGGTCGAAGGGGCAGCCGGGGCCGAGGCACCGGCCACGCCGCTCGACGGTCATCATTGTCATCAGTTGGTTGCTCATCGCTACCTTGGTCGCCACACTCTTGGTCATGGTTCTCAGCCACGAGGCCGCCACGGCCCTGGCCTTGGCAGTCTCCTTCTGACCGCGACGCAGCCGGCCCCGACATGCAGAGCGGCCGGCCCGACGTACCTGAAGATCACGCCCATGAGGCGATGCCGCACGCCCCGCAGCGCACCACCCACGCCGGGGACAAGCCGGCCCAGGGGAGGCCTTCGCCGCCGACCGGGTGTCCGAGCTGGGCCGTCGCGGGCGTCCTGGCAAGCCCGTTGCCCACGGCCAGGTGCCAGGGGGAAGCCGTCGCGGTGGGCCGGGCGCCCTGATCGACCTCCTGCCGGCCCTGGCGAGGCCTCCCGCCGGTGGCGGGCAGCCACCACGGTGGCGGGACCACGGTGGCGGGACCACGGTGGCGGGACCACGGTGGCGGGACCACGGTGGC
>NZ_BAAAMU010000106.1:0-2909 GCF_039529435.1 Nonomuraea maheshkhaliensis | reverse complement strand
GGACCACGGTGGCGGGACCACGGTGGCGGGACCACGGTGGCGGGACCACGGTGGCCGGACCACGGTGGCCGGACCGTCACCTCGTGGGCGGTGACTCGGCACCGAGAACCTCAGCGGTGGTGACCCGGCACTGGAAACCCTCAGCGTGCGCAGGGGTAGAGTCCCGAAGATGATCGAACGGGACCTCGCGATGGGTGACGGCCGCACGCTGCACGTCTACGACACCGCGGAGAACGGACGGCTGCCCGTCGTGTGGCACCACGGCACGCCTAACCTGGGCGCGCCGCCGGAGCCGCTCTTCGCCGCCGCCGACAGGCTCGGCCTGCGATGGGTGTCCTTCGACCGGCCGGGCTACGGCGGCTCCAGCCCCGACCCCGGCCGCAGCGTGGCATCGGTCGCCCGCGACACCGCGTCGGTCGCGGACGCCCTCGGCCTCGACCGGTTCGCCGTCGCCGGCTACTCCGGCGGCGGAACCTACGCCCTGGGATGCGCCGCGTCGCTGGGCAGCCGCGTCCCGGCGGTGCTGAGCCTGGCCGGCATCGCCCCGTACGACGCGGAAGGGCTCGACTGGTTCGCGGGAATGGTCCCGTCCGGAGTGGCCGCGCTGGGCACGGCGGCGGCGGGCCGCGAGGTGCGCACGGCACTGGCGGCGTCCGGATTCCCCTACGACTGCGAGTTCACCGCCGCGGACCTGGCGTTGTTCGAGGGCCCGTGGGGATGGCTGGGCAAGGTCTCGGAACCGGCCCTCGACGCCGGCCCGTACGGCCAGATCGACGACGATGTCTCCTACACCCACGCCTGGGGCTGCGACCTCGCCGCCATCGAGGCCCCGACCCTCCTCCTGCATGGCACCGAGGACCGCATCATCCCCGCCACCCACGGAAAGTGGCTCGCGACCCACTGCCCGGACGCCGAACTGCGGCTTTGCGAGGGCGACAGCCACTTCACCATCGTCACCCACGCCGAATCCGGCCTGGACTGGCTGCGCACCCGGCTCTGACGCCCGGCGACGGCCAGGAGCGACGGCCAGCGGCAGGGCGCGGAAAGCGCAGCCGGACCGTCCCTTTCCGGCCTGCTGGTGCCCCATGATGATCATGTGTTTGATCACTACCGCGCTCTCTTCAAACGGCACGCATGGCTCGCGGACAGCGCCTGCTGGACGGTGGTGCAGCCCTTCGACGACGAGATGACGCCGGACGACCTCCTGTGGCGGATGAACGGAGGGCGCGACCCGGAGGAACGCACCGTGGACCACCCCATGGAGCTGGCTCTGAACGAGGACCTCGCCCTGCTCTTCGTCTTCGAGGGCGACGGCGGGTACGGGTTCCTGGAGTGCACGTACGGCGATCCTCCGTCCGACGAACTGCTGCGCACGCTCAGCGAGGACGCCCGCGCGTGGACCACGTCATGGCGGGTCAACGGCACATCGACGATCCGTTGCGCGGCCGGCGGCAGGATCCAGGCGTCGATCCGGAACTACGTTCTCGGCGAACGGATCGACGAAGAGCCCGCGCCGGACGTCTTCGCCGGTTTCCACGTCATGCTCGACGCCCTCGACCGCGAGGACTTCGACGGCAGACGCGCCACGGCGCTCGCCTTCATCGAGGCGGCCACTGGGGTCGGCATCGAGATCGACCGGCTGGACGGCGAGCAGAAGACAGTGGTCGTCCTCGACAGCCCGGTCAGATAGTGGGGTGGCCACGAACGTCGGCCCGGGGTCGGGTGATCATGCTGTGCGGGTGTGCCGGTCGTCCCCAGCGGCGTTGTTTCTCGCCGCGAATGCGGGCGCGTTCGCGGGCCATGCGAGTCCTCCCTCCAGCCGTGATCGTCCATGCCGAGACGACCGTGGAGGACAACCCAGGCGAAACCCATGCAACCGGAACGGCGTGTCCCCGCACTGGTGAACCCAAGTGGTCATCGTGCTAGTTCGGCCCAAGCGCGACGGTGAGTCCTTCCTCGGCCGCCAGCACCTCACCGCCGAACTCCTGCCGCGCGGCCGCCACGGAGGCGGCCCGATCGTTGCCCGGCCAGAAATGGGTGAGCATCAGCCGCCGGGCGCCCGCGCGGCCGGCCCATCGGCCGGCCTCCGTAGCGGTCAGCAGATTGCGGGAGGGGCGGTCGGTCTCGCCCTCGCGATCGGTGGCCTCGACGATGAACAGATCGGCGTAGCGGCCGAGGTCGGCGAGCGCGGGGGCTGGGCCGGTGTCACCGGTGTAGGCCAGCGCGACCCCGTCGGCCTCGACGCGGATGCCGGCGTTGGGCACATAGTGCGGCAGCGACAATCCGGTGAGGGCGAATGGCCCCACCCGGTGGCTGCCAGGCAGCGGATGCAGGTCGAAGACCGCGTGGAGGTCCACATCGGGCTCCAGGCCGCTGATCCGGTCGAGCACGCCCGGCGGGCAGTACAACGGCAGCCGAGGCCCGCCGGGGTCGCCGTAGAACCGCATCCGGAACAGCCCGTGCAGGTCGATGCAGTGGTCAGGGTGCTCGTGAGTAATGACGACAGCGTCCACCGCGCCGTCCGGCCAGTGCGCGAGCAGCCGCGGCAGCGTGGCGTAGCCCAGGTCGAGCAGCAGGCGATAACCGTCCCAGTCCACCGCGAATCCACTGCAGGCACGGCCCGGCTCCGGAAACGCACCACAACTGCCGAGAACGGTTACCTGTCGCATTCATAGAGGATGCCAGGTTCCAGACGGTCATGGACGGCCTGCGCGGGTGCTCCACCGCGGGCTGCCCAGGGCCCGGCGCGACCGCGAGCACCCGGTTCGTTGTCACGGGTGCCGTGGGCGACGCACCCTTCCTCGGACTGCAAGATCGCGGGCCAGGTGGGCACGGCGCAGGCCACGTGAGCGCAGGTAGCGGAGATCCTCAGCGGTGTCGTACATGAGTTGGGTGTGGAAGTAGTTCAC
>NZ_BAAAMU010000105.1:0-34934 GCF_039529435.1 Nonomuraea maheshkhaliensis | reverse complement strand
GCCACGCCGCCTGCGTGACCGCCGCCGCCGACCTGCGCACGGCCGTCCGCCACCTGAGCGCCTACGCCGATCGAACGAACCTCTGAGCCGAGCAGGCGAGCCACCGTAGACGCGCCGTGGGGCCACCGGAGAACCGCTGAAGACCAGGGCGGCGATATCCGATTGCTTGGCCGATGCCCGATGTGTCAGCGTCGCTGGACATGATGTCAGGGCAGGTGACGGGGGTGCGGTACGCGGGGCCGGCGCTCGCGTTCGGATCCTCGTGGTGCTTCGCGTTCTCCGGGCCGATGGCCAAATACCTCGACGCCGCCGGCCTGGCGCCGATGGAGGCGGTGTGGGCGCGGATGGCGGGCGCGGGGCTGCTGCTCGTGGCGGCGCTGGCCGTGGTCAGGCCGCGGGCGTTGCGGATTCCGCGCTCCAGGGTGGCGTTCGTCGGCCTGTACGCGGTCATGGCGGTGGCCGGCGTGCAGTCCCTGTACTTCGCCGCGATCACACGCCTGCCGGTGGGGATCGCGCTGCTGCTGGTCTACCTGGCGCCCGTGATGGTGGTGGCCTGGGTACGGCTGGTACGCGGAGCCCGGCCGGCACCCGCCGCGTACGCCGGGGCGGTCGTCGCGATCGTGGGCCTCGGGATCGTCGCCGAGGCGTGGCAGGAGATACGGCTGGACGCGGTCGGCCTGGTGCTGGGGCTGCTGGCGGCGGCGTGCTCCGCCGGATATTTCCTGATGAACGATGGCTTCGGGGCGGAGATGGATCCGCTCGGCCTCGTCGCCTGGGGGATGACGGGGGCGGCCGTGGTGCTGATCCCGTTCGCGCGGCCCTGGGCGATGCCGTGGGAGGCGTTCACAAGGTCCGTCACGCCCGCCGCCGGTGGCCAGCGGCTGCCCGTGCTGCCGGCGTACCTGTGGATGGTGCTGGTCGCGACCGTGATCGCGTACATCATGGGCGTCAACGCCGTGCGGCGGCTGTCGGCCGCCGTGGCCGTCACCGTGGCGTCGCTGGAGGTCGTCGGCGGGGCGGTGGTGGCCTGGGCGCTGGTGGGGGAGAGGCTGGGCGGGTTCCAGATCGTGGGCGGGCTGATCCTGCTGTCGGGCGCGCTGCTGGCCCAGACCGCCACCGGCCTGGGAGCCCCCCGGAAACCGGCCGCGGCTCGCCGCTAGCCCGCCCCAGTCCTTCTCCAGGAGGAAGGTCAGTCCTTGTCCTCCGGGACGGGCGCCTGTCCCGGGCCCTCCTTCTCCATGACGGTCAGGTCGCGTTCGGCGTAGAGCCGGTGCTCCCACTCCTCGTTGAGGATGATGCGCAGGCAGTTCCTGAACGGGAAACCCTCGGCCTGCGGCCAGCCCGGCTCGGGGCGCGACACTTCGGAGGCCAGTTGCTCGTCCGTGAGCGACTCCATGACGCGCCGGACCATGGCCTGGCGTTCGCCGCGGATCGCGAGCACCTCGTCGAGCGAGGGCCGGGCCGCGCGGTCCCACGGAAAGCCGCTCCGCTGCGGCGCGTCGTCCCACGGCAGGTCCAGCGGGTGCCACGGCGAGAGGTCGCCGAGGATCATCCTTCCCGCCCAGGCGCCGGTGGCGAAGTTGAGATGGCGCAGCGTCTGGATGAAGGACCACTCGTCGTCGACCTCGCGGTGCAGCGACTCCTCCGGGAACGTCCTGGCCCGCGCCACGGTCTCCGACCACAGCCGTTCCAGGATCGCCCAGGCCTCGCGGAAGCCGTCGGCGTCGGCGGGCCGCATCCTCGCCCGGTCCGGCATGCGGCGGTTCAGCTCGGCGTCGACCAGCGGCGCGATGTCCACGCCGTTCACGACGACGCGGCCCAGCTCGCCGCTGATCTCGACGTCGACGAGTTCGACGCCGCGCAGCCGGGTGTCCTTGAGCAGGGCGCCGCGGATCCGGGCGCCGGAGAAGTCGACCGACCGCATGCTCGCGCCGTCCAGCGACACCTTGCGGAAGGTGGCGCCCGACAGGGTCACGCCCTCGAAGCGTGCCCCTGTCAGGTCCTGCTCGTGGAATTCGGAGGTCATGACCGTCACGTTAGGACAGGTTCAGGACGATCCGCTTCCGGATCCGCCAGCGTTCAGGCCAGGCGGGCCACCCCTTCCAGGAGCCGGTCGACGTCGGAGCGGTCGTTGTAGTGAGCCAGGCCCGCGCGCACCGCCCCGCCCGTGTCGCGGATGCCCAGCACGCCGGTCAGCTCCCAGGCGTAGTTGTGCCCGTTCCACACGTTGACGCCCCGCTTGGCCAGGTGCTCGGCCACCTGGCGTGGCGTGTGCCCGGCCACGTTGAAGTACACGGTGGCGGTGCGCCTGGCCGGTTTGCCGTACAGGGTGACGTGCGGCATCGTCTCCAGCTCCCCGAGGAGCACGGAGAACAGCGCCGTCTCGTACTCCTCGGCGGCGCTCATCGAGGCCAGCAGGCGTTCGCGGCGGCTGCCCGTGCCCGGCACCATCGCGGCCAGGTGGTCCACGGCGGCGGTCACCCCGTCGAGGTCGGCGAAGGCCGCCGTCCCCCTCTCGAACCGCTCCGGCACCGTGTCGGGCGAGGAGGCCAGCTTGTCCGGCCTGATCGTCTCCAGCAGCGCCGGGTCGGCGATCACCGCGCCGATGTGCGGGCCCGACCACTTGTACGCGCTCGTGGCGTAGAAGTCCGCGCCCAGCGCCCGCATGTCCACCGGGCCGTGCGGGGTGGCGTGCACGCCGTCCACGTACATCAGCGCGCCGGCCCGGTGCGCCAGCTCGGCGATGGCGGGCACGTCGGGGCGGGTGCCGAGGATGTTGCTCGCCGCGGTGACGGCGACCACCCGGGTGCGCTCGTTGATCAGATCGGCGTACTGCTCGACCGGCAGCTCGCCGGTGACCGGGTCCACCTCGGCCCAGCGTACGGTGGCGCCGATCTGCGTCCATGGCCGCACGTTGGCGTCGTGGTCGAGCCGGGAGAGCACCACCTCGTCGCCGGGACCGGCGATGGCCCCGGCCAGGCGGTAGGTGAGCGTGGTCATGTTGGGGCCGAGGATGACGCCGCCGGGGTCGCCGCCGACCAGGTCGGCCACGGCGGCGCGGCAGGCGGCCACGATGGCGTCGGAGCGGTGGCTGGCCGGGAAGGCACCGCCCACGTTGCCGATCCCCGTCCGGTAGGCGGTGGCGATGGCGTCGATCACGGGCCGAGGGGTCTGCGTGCCGGCCGCGCCGTCGAGATAGGCGTAACCGTCGGACAGCGCGGGGTACGTGGCGCGTACCTCTTTGATGGGGAAGGGCATGATATGTAGATGCTCAGCCTCCGCGACCTCAACCGTGCCACGCTGGCCCGTCAGCATCTTCTCTCCCGCCACCAGGGGGACGCGGCCGACGTGGTGCACCGGCTGGCCGGGCTGCAGGCGCAGGAGCCGCGCCCGCCCTACCTGGGGGTGTGGACCCGGCTGGAGGGATTCGAACGCGACCACCTGCACGTGGCGCTGCACGCGCGCACGCTGATCCGGGCCACCCTGTGGCGGGCCACGCTGCACCTGGTGACGGCGGCGGACTTCGCCGCGTTCCGGCCGGAGGTGGCGCCCGTGCTGGCCGCCGCGGCCCGGCGCTTCGACGGGATCGACTTCGCGGCGGTGGTGGCCGCGGCTGACCGGCTGCTGGCGGCGGGGCCCATGACGTTCAACGAGCTGCGGCCCCGGCTGCTGGAGGAGTTCCCCGGCGCGTACGACCGAGCGCTCGGGTACGCCGTCCGCATGCTCACCCCGCTGATCATGGAGCCGACCGCGGACCGGTGGAGCTTCCCGCGCGAGGCGGCGTTCGGGCTGCCCGGCATCGAACCGGCGCCCGCGGGCAGGCCGGCCCTGATCGAGCGCTACCTGGCCGCCTTCGGCCCGGCCACCCCCGCCGACGTGCAGACCTGGTCGGGGCTGAGCGGACTGCGCAAGGTCATGGAGGGTATGGAGCTGGACAGGGTGACCGACTTCGCCGGAAGGGAGCTGTTCGACCTGCCGGGGGCGCCGCGGCCGGGCGGTGACGTGCCCGCGCCCGTACGCTTCCTGCCCGACTTCGACACGCTGATCCTCGGCCACGCGGACCGGACCCGGGTGCTGGCCGACGAGCACAAGAGCCTCGTCGTCACCAAGAACCTGCGGGTGCGGGCCGTCTACCTGGTCGACGGGTTCGCGGCCGGGACCTGGCAGATCAGACGGTCGGGCAGGAAGGCCAGGCTGCTCGTCAGCCCGTTCGGACCGGCCGGGCTGGAGCCGCTGGAGGAGGAGGGGCTGCGGCTGCTGGCCTTCGCCGAGCCCGACGCGGCGACGCGCTCGCTTGAACTGGCGGATCCGGTCTGATTGGTTCGGGGACGGAGGTGTGACGATGCCGCAGCTGACCGCCCTCGACGCGCAGTTCCTGCACTTCGAGACCGCCACGAACCCGGCCAACATCGCCGGCCTGGCGATCCTCGACCGGGACGTCAACCGCGCCGAGCTTCAGGCCCTGCTCCAGCAGCGGCTCCCGTACGTGCCCGCGATGCGGCGCAAGCTGGCGCCGGTGCCGCTGGGGCTCGACCACCCGTACTGGACCCAGGAGGACGACCTCGACCTCGACTACCACGTACGCGAGATCGGCCTGCCCCCGCCGGGCGACGAGCGGCAGCTGGCCGACCAGGTCTCCCGCCTGCACGCCCGCCGGCTCGACCGCGGCCGCCCGCTGTGGGAGATCTACCTGATCCACGGGCTGTCCGGCGGACGCATGGGCCTCTACACGAAGATCCACCACGCGGCCGTGGACGGGGTCGGCGGCGCCGACGTGCTGGCCGCGCTGCTCGACCTCACGCCCGAACCCGCACCGCCGCCCGAGGGCGAGCCCGAGCACGACCCGCCGCCGCCCGGGCCGGTGGGCATGCTGGTGCGCGGCCTGACCAGGCTGGCGGGCAACCCCGCCCACGCCGTGCGCT
Organism: Nonomuraea maheshkhaliensis; assembly: GCF_039529435.1. Taxonomy (NCBI): domain Bacteria; kingdom Bacillati; phylum Actinomycetota; class Actinomycetes; order Streptosporangiales; family Streptosporangiaceae; genus Nonomuraea; species Nonomuraea maheshkhaliensis. Next base: position 30,012 of record NZ_BAAAMU010000105.1, on the reverse strand, counting down.
TCGCCGCCCAGGCCATCCCGCACCTGGACGAGATCCCCGTCATCTCCTGGCTCCCCGGCGCGGCGACCGTCTCCAGCCTGGCCCGCCGGCTGGCCGGCAGCGGCCGGGTGCCGGATCTGCCGGTGCTGCCCGCGCCCCGGACCCCGTTCAGCGGCCCGCTGTCGGCGCACCGGCGCTTCGCGTTCGTCTCGCTGCCGCTGGAGGAGATCAAGCGGGTGCGCAAGGCGTTCGGGGTGACCGTCAACGACGTGGTCATGGCCGTGTGCGCGGGCGGGTTGCGCCGGTGGCTGGCCGCGCACGGCGGCGTGCCGCACCAGCCGCTGGTGGCGGGCGTGCCGTTCTCGCTGCGGGCGGTCGGTGAGGAGGGGCCGGGCAACCAGGTGGCGATCATGACCGCGCCGCTGGCGGTGCACCTCGCCGACCCCGTCGAGCGGCTGTACCACGTACGGCACGCCATGCACCGGATCAAGGACCGCTTCTCGCTGTCTCCCGCGCGGTGGCTGCGCGAGTTCAGCGAGTCGATGCCGGCCGCGCTCATGGGGCTGGCCTCGCGCTCGGCGTTCGACCTCGTGGGCCAGGCGGCGCCGCCGATCAACCTGATCGTCTCGAACGTGCCGGGGCCGCAGTTCCCCCTGTACGTGTGCGGCGCGCGGCTGCTCAGTCACTACCCCGTCTCGGTGATCACGGACGTGAGCGGCGGCGTGAACATCACGGCCTTCTCCTACGACGGCTCGCTCGACATCGGCGTCGTCACCGACAGGGAGATGGTGCCGGACGCCTGGGAGCTGGCCGGCGACCTGCGCGAGGCCCTGGACGAGCTGCGCGAGGCGGAGGCCGGCTCGCCGCGGTGACCCCCGCGGCCGGGCCGGGGCGGCGAATGGTTGGCGTCCAGAGGCTTTCGGCCGCGCGAGCGGGGGAACCTAAGGAGGGGCCTAGGGAGGGCCCAAGTGAGGGCCCAAGTGAGGGTACTGTGCCGGGGTCCGGCGGAGAGGGGTACGGGTGGGGTCGCGCGAAGGGCTGATGCGCTGACCGGGCCGGCGGTGTGCTCAGCGGACGGCGTACGCGCCGATCGCGGGCTCCAGCAGCCCGAACACCCGGCGCGCGGTGCCGTCCAGCGCCTTCGCGATCAGCTCGTCGTCGTCGCTGTCGCCGTCGCTGTCGTCGTCGCCCCGCCCTTGGTCCGTCTCTCGGCCGTCCTGGCGCGGGGTCTTCTGGTCGCCGGCGCTCGGAAGGGCGGCCAGCATGCGTTCGTGCAGGTCGCGGAAGAGCAGGCGGTCGGCCGCCGCGAGCTGGGCGGCCACGGCGCGGGCCACGACCGGATCACCTCCGGCCGCCTCGGCCTCGGCCGTCAGCTGCGCGGCCAGCGCCAGCTCGCGCTGCTCGTGCAGGTCGCGCAGGCGGGCGACCAGGGTCGGGCTGTCGGCGATCATCCGGGCGAACGCGGGCCCGGTGAAGCCGATGACCGGGTCACGCCGCTCCACCGCCGCCAGATACTCCCGGCGCACCGCCTCCAGCGCCGACTCACCGGGAGGCCGGTCCGCCACCACCCGCGCCAGACCCGCCACGAACTCCTCGTGGTGGTCGAGGGCCAGGTCCTCCTTGCGCGGGAAGTAGTTGGTCACGGTCATCTTGGCCACCCTCGCGGCGGCCGCGATGTCGGCGATGGTGGTCCGGTCGAAACCGCGCACCAGGAACAGTTGGGTAGCGTGGTCAGAGATGGCCTGCCTGGTCTCTCGCTTCTTCTGTTCCCTCAAGCCCAAGGTGTCGATGCTCATAGCCGCAGTCTTCCACAAAATTTTAGGTTCGACCTTATTTTAGGTTGACTCTTCTTTGAAGGCAACCTAATGTTGGGTGCGACCTAAGTTTATGTCGCCGTCCACAGCCCCCAAAGCGAGCGAGGAGTGAGTTTTGTCCCAAGCAGCAGAGGTTCTTGAACTGGACGACAACGTTGCCGAGGGCGGTGCGGGCGTCGGCGCCGACTCGGTCAAGGTCTATCTCAAGGCGATCGGCCGGGTGCCGCTGCTCACCGCCGAGCAGGAGATCGAGCTGGCCAAGCGGATCGAGGCCGGTCTGTTCGCCAGGGAGCGGCTCGACACCGAGCCTGGCCTGTCCGACGAGATGCGCGCCGACCTGGAGTGGATCGCCGCCGACGGCGCGCAGGCCAAGCGCCGCATGCTGGAGGCCAACCTGCGGCTGGTGGTGTCCATCGCCAAGCGCTACACCGGGCGCGGCATGCTCTTCCTCGACCTGATCCAGGAGGGCAACCTCGGCCTGATCCGGACGATCGAGAAGTTCGACTACCGGCTCGGCTACAAGTTCTCCACCTACGCCACGTGGTGGATCAAGCAGGCCATCACCAGGGCCATGGCCGACCAGGCCAGGACGATCCGCATCCCCGTGCACATGGTGGAGCTGATCAACAAGGTCGCGCGCACCCAGCGCCGCCTGCAGAGCGAGCTCGGTCGCGAGCCCACCCCCGAGGAGATCGCCACGGAGTGCGAGCTCGAGGTCGACCGCGTCAGCGAGATCCAGGGCTATGGCCGCGAGCCGATCTCCCTGCACACGCCGCTCGGAGACGAGGGCGACAGCGAGTTCGGCGACCTCATCGAGGACACCGAGGCCGTCTCCCCGGCCGACGCCGTCTCCTTCGCCCTGCTCCAGCAGCAACTGCACTCGCTGCTCGACCAGCTCTCCGAGCGCGAGGCGGGAGTGATCAGCATGCGGTACGGCCTCAACGACGGCAAGCCGATGACCCTCGACGAGATCGGCCGCATCTACGGCGTCACCCGCGAGCGCATCCGCCAGATCGAGGCCAAGACCATGTCCAAACTGCGCCATCCGTCCCGGTCGCTGGCGCTGCGCGACTACCTGAGCTGACCCCGGCTCGCCGCTTGGTACGAGGTGCGGACTGAAAGGCTGCGCAAACGGGAACTCAAGAGTGTCGCCGTTGCCCTACGGGCCCCCTCCACGGTGACCTACATTCCAAGGCGTGAAACGCTCCCGTTCGAGCCTCGTCCACCAGGTGACGTACGCGACCAAGAACCCCCACAAGATCCTGCCCCACCTGCGGCGGCTGGCCCGCGACACGTGGTTCAGGCTGCGTACGCGCGACCACGTCGCCTACTACCGGGCGGTCATGAAGTCCGACACCGCCCGTGACCCCGAGGGCGCCGTCGGGTCCCACACCCACAAGCGGTGGCTGGCCCTGGGCCGGCTCCAGTTCGACTACCTGCTCGAACACGGGCTCAAGCCCGAATGCCGCATGCTGGAGATCGGCTGCGGCAACCTGCGGGCCGGCCGGCTGTTCGTCGGCTACCTCTACACCGGCAACTACTACGGCATCGACATCTCGCCCGACATCCTCATGGCGGCCCAGGACACGATCGTCAAGCACGGGCTGGGCGACAAGCTGCCCTACCTGACCCCCGTACGCGACCTGCGCTTCGCCTTCCTGCCCGACGAGTACTTCGACGTCGTCCACGCGCACAGCGTCTTCTCCCACTCCCCGCCCGACGTGATCGAGGAGTGCTTCGCCCACGTGGGCCGGATCATGAAGCCGGACGCCTGGTTCGACTTCACCTTCGACCGGACCGAGGGCAAGGAGCACCAGGTGCTGCGGGAGGACTTCTACTACCGCACCGAGACCCTCATCGCGCTGGCCGAGAAGCACGGGCTGCGGGCGGTCTTCATGGAGGACTGGGAGAACCGGCACAAGCAGTCGAAGATCCGCATCACCCGCCGCCGGGCCGGCTGAGCCGCCGCCGGCCGATAACCGGATGCGCGGCGTCTCCGGCAGCGCATAGGGTCGTCTCACGTGAGAGACGTCCGCGCCCTGCCCAAGGCCCACCTGCACGTTCACCTGGAGAGCACCGTACGCCCGCGGACCGTGCGCGAGCTGGGCGGCCCGCCCGAGCACGGCGGGACGTTCGCGACCTTCAGGGAGTTCGCCGACCAGCGGGCCAAGGTGCGCGAGGTCCTGCGCACGGCCGAGCACTTCCGGCGGATCGCGGTCGAGTTCTGCGAGGACGAGGCCGCCCAGGGCACCCGCTACGCCGAGGTGACCTTCACCGCCGCCGCGCACGGGGAGCGTGTGGGCGACCCTGAGATGCCGCTGCGGGCGGTGCTCGACGGGCTCGCCGAGGGGCGGGAGCTCTACGGGATCGACTGCCGGGTGCTGCTCGACCACTCCCGGCGGCGGCCGGTGGAGCGGCTGTGGCAGACGTACCGGCTGGCCACCCGGCACGAGCAGGTGATCGGCATCGGGCTGGCGGGCGACGAGAGCTATCCGCTGGCCCCGTTCACCGACGTTTTCGCCGCCGCCTGGGACGCCCGGCTCAATCTGGTGCACCACGCGGGCGAGTCGGCCGGGGCCGACAGCATCCGCGACGCGCTCGGCCCGGGCCGCGCCGACCGGCTCGGGCACGGCATCCGGGTGCTCGACGACGACGACCTCGTGGCCGAGTTGAGCGAGCGCGGCGTCCCCCTGGAGGTCTGCCCCACCTCCAACGTGCTGCTCGGGCTGGTGCCGTCGCTGGCCGAGCATCCGCTGCCGCGGATGCGGGAGGCGGGGCTGACGGTCACGATCAACACGGACGGGGAGACGGCGCTGGCCGACGAGTACGCCCGGCTGCGTGACGTCTTCGGGTATGGGGACGCGGACCTGGCCGATCTGGCCCATGCCTCCATCGACGCCTCGTTCGCCCCGATCGACGTGAAGGCCGAGCTCAGGGCCGGGGTGAACGCCTGGCTGGCGGCCCCGGGCGATGCGGGCGCCGCATGACCCCGGACGACCTGCCCTCCTCCGCCGGACGGCCCGCTGACGGATGGCCCGCGCCTGAGGCGATGGACGCTCCGGAAGGGGAGGCGCCGCCGCCTCCGGACGTGCTCGCCGCCTTCGGGGCGGCGGGGGAGCCGATGTGGATGGGCGGGGCATGGCGGGCCGGCGATCTGGCGCTCAAGCAGGTCGGCTTCCTGCCCGAGACGCTCTGGCGGGCCGGCGTGCTCGCCGGATTGCCCGAATCGCCGCACTTCCGGGTGGCCCGGCCTGTCGAGGCGGCCGGCGGCGGCTGGGTGAGCCAGGGCTGGGAGGCGACCAGGATGATCCCCGGCGTGCCCGACGTCCGGCGGCAGGACGACGTGCTGCGTACCGGGGCCGCCTTCCACGAGGCGATCGCGCACCTGCCCAGACCCGGCTTCCTCGACCGGCGCGACGACCCCTGGGCCCAAGGCGATCGCGTGGCCTGGGAGGAGCTGCCCGTCCCCGGCGCGGCGGCGGGGCTGCTGGAGCCGCTCGTACGGGCCCGCCGCCCGGTCGACCTGCCCTGCCAGGCCGTCCACGGCGACCTGCCCGGCAACGTGCTGTTCGCCGGCGGCCTGCCACCGGCCATCATCGACTGGCCCGTCTACTGGCGGCCGGCCTCGTGGGCCGCGCCCGTCGCGGTCGCCGCCGCCCTGTGCTGGTACGGCGCCTCTCCCGCGCTCGCGGACCGCTGGGCTCACCTGCCCGAATGGGGGCAGATGCTGATACGTGCACTCATCTACCGGATCGTCACCCTTGACCTGGTGCACGGGCCCGAGGGCTGGACCCGGGACCAGATCGCGGCCCACCACCCGGCGATCGAGGTCGCGCTCGCTTACGCCGGTTGAGCCCGTTCACGCCGGGGCCCCGGCTCGCCCCGGCTGGGCGCCGTACGGAGGAGAATGGGGCTTGATGGACGAGCTGATCACATTCATACGGGCCCGGCTCGACGAAGACGAGCGCGGGGCACGGGACGCGACGCCGGGCCCGTGGTCGTACGACCCGGGCAAGGAGTGGTACGACGGCGACGACTTCGTCACCATGACCAACGGGCAGGAGTTCGTCGGCTACGGTGGCATGTCGCTCTTCCGCGGCGCCGTCTGCATCACCGGCGACGCCGGGCACGCGCAGTCGGCCAAGGACGCCGAGTACATCGCCGGCCACGACCCGGCGCGCGCCCTGCGCGAGACGGAGGCCGGACGCCGTACGTTGGCCCGGCACACCCCCGCCCCATCGGCAGAGGCCGGCCCGCTTCAGGACGCCGAGTCACCCTCCGGAGCCGAGCCGGACGGCGCGCTCCGCTGCCAGTACGACGGACAGCCGTGGCCGTGCCCGGACCTGCGCGATCTCGCCGCCCCCTACGCCGATCACCCCGGCTACCGGGACGAATGGCGGCCGTGAGGGCGAGCGGCACGGCGGGGACCGGGTCCCCGCCTGCGCCGTCAGCCGCGGGCGATCCGGATCACCGACGCGCCCAGCGGGGCCAGTGACACCGTGGCGGACACCGGAGCCCCGGTGAGCAGATCCGTCCCCTCCCCGCCCACGGGCACGGACACGCTGTCGGCCGCGCTGTGGTTGAGCAGGAACACGTACTCGTACGCGTCGTCCCCCCGCACCGTGCATTCGACGTGCGCCGGCACCCCCTCGAAGCGCGACCGCACCCCGGCCTCCGCCACCACCCGGGCCACGACGTCGTCGAACGCGCCCTGCTCCAGCAACGTCGCGAAGTAGACCACCCGCCCGGCCCCGTACCGGTTCTCGACCACGGCGGCCCGTCCCGCGAGCAGCCCGTCGGCGTACCTCGCCAGCGCCGTGCCGCCCTCCAGGTGCAGGTCATCACGCCACCACGTGGCCGTCGCGGAGCCCCCGTCGGCGAAGGACACGGCGAACACCTCGTCCGGCCTGGCCGGCCAGTACTCGTCGATCTTGGCCCCGATGAGCTCGCGGAACGCTCCCGGATAGCCGTCCGGCCGCACCCGGTTGTCGGCGTCCACGACGCCGGAGAAGAACGACATGATCACCGTCCCGCCGTTCCTGGCGAACTCGTGGATCCGGGCCACCCCCTCGTCGTCGATCAGGTACGCGTTCGGCACGATCAGCACCTTGTACCCGCCGTACCCGTCGGACGGGCCGCCGTGGGGAACGACGTCCACGGCGTGGTGCCGCTCCCACAGCGGCGTGTAGTGCCGCATGACCGTGTCGGTGTAGCTGAAGTCGCTGCGCGGCAGCCCGAACACCTCCTCCAGCCCCCACCAGCCGTCCCAGTCGAACACGATCGCGATCTCCGCCTGCGAGCGCGTGCCGGCCACGGGGGCCAGCAGCTTCATCTCCCGCCCGAGATCGCTGATCTCGCGGAACGTACGCGAATCGGGCCCGGAGTGCGGCAGCATCGCCGAGTGGAAGCGCTCCTGCCCGCCCCTGCCGGCCCGCCACTGGAAGAACATCACCGAGTCGGCCGCCCGCGACACCGCCTGCAGCGACCCGAGCCGCATCCGCCCCGGCTCCTTGACCACGTTGAGCCGCCACTGGCTGACCGCGCTGCTGGACTGCTCCATCAGCATCCACGGCTGCCCGCCCTTGAGCGAGCGGAACAGGTCGTAGTTGAAGGCCGCCGACACGTGCGAGTCGGATTCGGCCGGGTCGGGGTAGATGTCGAGCGCGGCCGCGTCCTCCTCCGGCGCCCACTTCCAGTAGTCGGCGTGGCGGAAGAAGCGCATGAAGTTCGTCATGACGGGGACGTCGTCGCGGTAGGAGCGCACGATGTCCCGCTCGGCGAGGTAACACTCCAGCAGCGCGTCCGAGGTGAAGCGCTTGAAGTCGAGCCGGCGGGTGGGGTTCATCCACGTACGCGGGATGTGCGGCACGTCGATCTGCTCCCAGTCGGTGTAGACCTGGCCCCAGAACCGCGTGGTCCACGCCTCGTTCAGCCGGTCGAGGTCGCCGTACCTGCGCCGCAGCCAGCGCCGGAACGCGGCCCCGGCGGCCGGGCCGAACGACGTGGGCCCGTACTCGTTGCTGATGTGCCACATCGCCAGCGCCGGATGGAACGAGTAACGTTCGGCGAGTTCGGTGGTGATGCGGGCCGCGTACTCGCGGTAGATCGGCGACGAAGGGTCGTAGTGCAGGCGGTTGCCGAAGCCGAACGGCTGCCCGTCCTCCCTGATCGGGAAGACCTCGGGGTGCAGGTGGGTGAGCCAGACGGGCGGCGCAGCGGTGGGGGTGGCCAGGTTGACGCTGACACCGTGGTCGTGGAGGAGGTCCATGACCTCGTCCAGCCAGCCGAACTCGTACGTGCCCGGCTTCGGCTCCAGCGAGGCCCACGCGAAGACGCCCAGGCTGACGGCGTTGACCCCGGCCTCGCGCATGAGGCGGACGTCCTCGCGCCAGACCGAGCGGTCCCACTGCTCGGGGTTGTAGTCCCCGCCGAAGGCGAAACCGCCCACGCGCCGGCGGAAGGCTTCCATGCGTGACATCTCGGTGGCTCCCATGGTTCTTCGGTCCTTGGGTCGGACACGCCTCGCGCACGCGCCCCCGGCGTTGATAGCGCTGACAGAACTGCTCGGCCCGGCCCCTGCCATGCGCCTCCGCTGGATCAGAAAGTTTCGGACTCTGTTTCCGAAAGATGACCGTGACATTGCTGGGTCGTTACGCTAGGCTCCCGCTCGTAGCACTGTCAACAGTCCTCGGCCTACGGCGACATCGGCAGGTCAGCGGGTCGACCCAGGCCGATCTCGACCGCCGAAAGTTTTCGTCTCCTGTGCCGTCGAGACGCGGCACCACGGCACAACGGGAGGTCCGGTGCGCAGAGCCACGCTGGCCGACGTCGCGGCGGCCGCCGGAGTGTCGGTGCCCACGGTCTCCAAGGTCCTGAGCGGCAAGAAACACGTCTCCGCCGCAACCAGGGACAAGGTGCTCGAAGCCGTCAGAACCTCCGGCTACGAGGCGCCGCGCGCGCCCAGCAGGCCCAGGGCCGGCGTCGTCGACCTGCTCATCGAAGGACTCGGCTCACCGTGGGCGCAGGTGCTCATCGGCGGCGCGGAGAAGGCGGCGGCGCGGTGGGGGTTCTCGCTGGTCCTGACCTCGTCCGCGCGCTCCGACTTCGACCTGCGGCGCTGGATCGGGATGGTGCGCAAGCGCAACACCGACGGCGTCGTCCTCGTGCTCTCCCGCGCCGACCAGCGCGAGATCGCCGCCATCGAGGAGCTGCTGCACGTGCCCCTGGTGCTGGTCGACCCGGTCGGGCAGCGCGACCCGCGCCTGTCCTCGGTCGGCGCCACCAACTGGCTGGGCGGCGTCATGGCCACCACCCACCTGCTGGAGCTGGGGCACACCCGGATCGGGTTCATCGGCGGGCCGCTCGACACGCAGTGCACGCTCGACCGGTACGAGGGCTACCTGGCCGCCCACCGTACGTTCGGCATCGACTCCGACCCCGCGCTCGCCCGCTACGGCGACTTCCTCGTCACCGGCGGCAAGGAGATCGGCGGCGACCTGCTCGACCGCGCCGACCCGCCGACCGCCGTCTTCGCCGGCAACGACCTCCAGGCCGCCGGCGTCTACCAGGCCGCGACCGAGCGCGGCGTCCGCGTGCCCGGCGAGCTGTCGGTGGTCGGGTTCGACGACTCGATGCTGTGCGACATGCTCTCGCCGCCGCTCACCACCGTCCGCCAGCCGCTCGACGACATGGCCAACGAAGCGGTACGGCTCGTCGCCGAGGAGCTGACCCATCCGCGAGCGCCCGCCGGCACCCGCATCGAGCTCGCCACCACACTCGTCGTCCGCGGCAGCACCGCCCGGCTCCACCCCGATCCGGCCCGATCACCGGGGAGCCCGGCCGGCCGGGCTCGTCCTTAGCGCCTGCGGACGAACGGCCCGCGCCGGTTTCGGAACGCGAGCCTCCGGAAACCGGACCTCAGGACGCTGAGCCGCGAAAGCCGGCCTCCGGCAGGGGCCCCGGCAGGCGGGGCCTCCGGAAGGTGCGGCTCTCCGGGAGGGGTCAGAGCAGTCCGGCGTCGCGGACCTTGTTGGCCACGTGGACCCGGTTGTCGGTGCCCAGCTTGGCGAAGATGCGGGTGACGTTGGCCTTCACCGTGGCCACGCTCACCGACAGGTCCCGCGCGATCTCGGCGTTGGAGCTGCCCTTGGCCACCTCGATCGCGACCTCGCGCTCCCGTTCGGTGAGCGCGGCCAGCTCGCGGGCCGCCTCGGGACGATGCGGCTCATGACGGCCGGTGGCGGCCGCGATCACCTGCTGGGCGACGCTCGGCGACAGCACCGGCTCGCCCTTCGCCACCGCCCGCACGGCCTCGATCATCTTCGGCGGTGGCGTGTCCTTCAGCAGGAACCCGTGGGCGCCGATCCGCAGCGCCCGCATCACCATGTCGTCGGCGTCGAACGTGGTCAGCACCAGGATGCGGGGCGGGGACGGCCGGGACAGCAGCAGCTCGGTGGTGGTCAGGCCGTCCTGCTCCGGCATGCGGATGTCCATCAGCACCACGTCGGGCCGCAGGTCGCGGATCACCGCCATGGCCCGCTTCCCGTCGGCCGCCTCGCCCACGAGGTCGAGGTCGGGCTCACCGCCGAGGATCAGGCGCAGCCCGGTGCGCACCATCGGGTCGTCGTCCACGATCACCACTCGGATCACGAGCTCAAGCCTCCCACGGCAGCAGGGCGTCCAGGACGAAGCGCCCGTCCCGTACGCCATGGTCGAGCATGCCGCCGGCCATCCGGGTGCGTTCGGCCAGCCCGACCAGCCCCAGCCGCCCGCCGGGCCCGGCCGCGTCGCCGGCCGGCGCCTGATTGCTGACCCGGATCCGCAGCCCCGCGCCCGGCCGCCCGCCGAGCTCGGCCCGCACGGGGCTGCCCGGCGCGTGCTTGCGCGCGTTGGTGAGCGCCTCCTGCACGATCCGGTACGCGTGCCGGCCCGTCTGCGCCGGCAAGTGCTCCCTGCCCGCCACGGTGTCGTCCACCTCGACCCGCTGCCCGGCCGCGCGCACCTCCTCGAACAGGGCCTCCAGGTGGGCCAGCGTCGGCTGCGGCGCCTCCAGGCCGCCGTCGCGGCGCAGCGTGCCGAGCACGGCGCGCAGCTCGTTGAGCGACTGGTGCGCGTTGTCCTGGATCGCGAGCGCGGTCTCGCGCATCTCCTCGGGGCCGAGGTCCTTACGGTAGGCCAGGCCGCCCGCGAGCATCGTCAGCAGCGAGATCCGATGCGCGAGCACGTCGTGCATCTCCTGGGCGATCTTCAGCCGTTCGGCGAGTTTGGCCTGCTCGACCCGGTGCTCCTGCGCCGCCACCGCCGCGGCCCGCTGCGCCTCCGCCCACTCGCGGCGCCCGCGCAGGTAGAGGCCCACGACCGTGAGCACGCCGAGCACGGCGGCGCCGATCGCGCCGAAGACGAGGGTCAGCGCCCAGCCGTCCTGCCAGCGGGTGGAGGCGAGCGTGCAGAGCCAGAAGACGACCGCCACCGGGACGACCTGCCGCCAGCGGCGGTGCGTGGCCAGGGAGGCGAAGGCGACCAGGGCGGGGCCCGTGACGGTGAAGAAGAACACGGTCGGCAGGATTAGTGCCAGCGTGACCGGGACCGGCCACCTGGCACGGAGCCCCAGCACGATCAGACCGGCCACGCCGACGCCCATGTCCAGGAGCAGCCGCTGGTCGCCGGACTCGGGCCGCCCCGGCGCGAGCGTGGTCAGGATGACCAGGTAGAGGAGCAGGGGGAGCGAGGCGAACAGATAGAGCAGGACGGTGCCGAGCCGATCGGCCACGGGCATCCGGCCGGCCCCTGCACGAAGGCCGCTTCCGGCCACCGGAGGGGAGCTTTCGGAGGTCGGCGGCCCTGTTCCTGGGGACGGCCGGCGGTCGTCGGGGTGGTCCTGCACGTTCCCAGCCTAGAGACCTTCTGTCCAGGGCTTTAGCACCCCAGGTCCACCTCACTGCCGACCATGGTCCACATTCTCGCCCTCAACGCTGGACCCAGGACCGATGAGATCCGGCCGCCTTTTCGGTGAACTTGACCCGTGATTGAATTCCACCGCCTCAGCAAGGCGTACCACGAGGTGAAGGCACTGGACGAGGTCTCCTTCACCGTCCAGCCGGGCACGATCACCGGATTCCTGGGTCCCAACGGCGCGGGCAAGTCCACCGCCATGCGGATCCTGGCCGGCCTGTCCCGCCCCACCTCGGGCAGGGCCACCGTGCTGGGGCGGCCGTACGCCGAGCTGGAGAGACCCGGCTACGACGTCGGCACCCTGCTCGACGCCGGCGCCCAGCATCCCGGCCGCTCCGGCCGCGAGGTGCTGACCCTGGGCGCGATGATGCTCGGCCTGCCCCGCTCGCGCGCCGACGAGGTGCTGCGGCTGGTGGGCCTGAGCCCCAAGGAGGGCCGGCGGCCCGTCGGCGGCTACTCGCTGGGCATGCGGCAACGGCTGGGCATCGGCCACGCGCTGCTCGGCCGCCCCAGGGCGCTCATCCTCGACGAACCGGCCAACGGCCTCGACCCCCGGGGCATCCACTGGATGCGCGGGCTGCTGCGCGACCTGGCCGGCTCGGGGTGCGCGGTGCTGCTCAGCTCCCACCTGCTGCACGAGGTCGAGCAGGTGGCCGACCGCATCGTGATGATCGGCGCCGGCCGGGTGCTGGCCGAGGGCACGCTCGCCGAGCTCGGCCGGGGCCGCGACCTCGAACGGACCTTCCTCGAACTCACCAGCCACGCAGACCGGAGCCTGGCATGACCACCGACACGCCGACCGCGGACCACCTCCCCTTCGGCAGGCTGCTGCGGGTGGAGACCCGCAAGCTGCTCGACACGCGCACCAGCATGATCATGATGGGCGTTTTGATCGCGGTCGCGGTGGCGCTCGTCGTCGGCCGGGCCCTGTACGGCGGTCCGGCCGACCTGTTCACCCTGGCCGGCACGGCCGGGATCGCCTCGGGGACGCTGCTGCCCGTCCTGGGCATCCTGTCGCTGACCGGGGAGTGGAGCCACCGCACCGCGCTGACCACGTTCACGCTGGAGCCGCGCAGAGGCCGGGTGCTGGCGGCCAAGTGCCTGCCCGTGCTGGTCGCCGCCGTGGCGGCGTGCCTGCTGGCGCTGCTGGTGGCCGTGCCGGCGACCGCCGTCGCCGCGGCCGCCCACGGCGGGCAGGCGGCCTGGGAGCTCGACCCCGGCCAGGTGCTGGGCTGGATCGCGACGACGATCGTGTCCACCGCGCAGGGGCTCGCCCTGGGCCTGCTGCTGCTCAACGCGCCCGCCGCGATCGTGATCTACCTGGTCAATCCCATGCTGTGGAGCTTCGTCGGCCGGCTCGGCCCGGTGGGCGAGTCGGCGGGGGAGTGGCTCGACCCCAACAGGACCATCAGCGTGCTGATGAGCTCCGGCCTGACCGGCGCCGACACCGCGCGGCTTGTGGTGTCGGTGGTGCTCTGGATCGTCATCCCCGCAGGAGTGGGCGTTCTGCGGGTGCTGAGGAAGGAAGTGCGCTGACGTCCCTTTACCAGCAACGTAGATCTTTGCCAGTTTCATGGGGTTTTGTTTGCGTTTGTCCGATTCGGATCGTAACGTAGACCTCGTTCCCCGGTGAAGGATCCATCGCGTCACGTCTCGACGAAGTGGGCCCGCCGGACCTCCGGATCCCGACCTCCGTGGATCCAGCCGCGCTCCACGCAGCGTCCGTCACGGCGCGCTGCCCAGATTACGTTCGTCCGCGAGCGCAAGTTCCCGTCCCCTAACAAAGGACCTGAATTTCTTCATGTCTGCTCGCCTGCGTTCCATCGCTCTGCTCGCCGCCTCCACCGTCACCGCGGTGACCATCGGCTCGGCCGCCACCGCGCACGCCGAGACCGGCACCGGACAGCGAGGCGTTCTGCAAGGCTCGACCACCGCGTCCTACTTCTGGGACGACTCCTCCGGCCGCGCCGGAGACACCGGTCTGCCCGCCGCGGGCAAGCCCATGCAGAAGGGCCTGGCCGCCAGCCCGAGCTGGCCGCTCATGACCGAGGGCTACGTCGTCTACAAGGGCAAGAAGCTGCCCTTCTTCGTGGGCGACCGGGGCCCGGGCGACCCCTCCAACCGTGGTGTGATGCTGGACCTGGACGCCAAGACCTTCGCCGAGCTGACCGGCGGCCGCTTCAACCCCGAGACCCTGGGCGTGGACGGCATCGGCGGCGAGGGCCACATCAAGATCGACTACGTCGTCACCAAGTGGGGCGACGGGGTCGGCCGGAAAAACTACCCGGTCGCCTTCTCCACCGGCTCCTGGGCCGAGAAGGACACTCACCCCGTGACCCAGCCGGTCTCCGTCAAGAAGCCCACCGGCTGACCTCCCCCCACCGGCCGTAGTCCGGCCGCACGCTCGAAAGGGCGCCCCTCCACCGGCGGGGGCGCCCCTTTTCACGTACGGCTGCCGATCGGTCGTCGGGGTGGGGTGTAACGCCCCAGCGAGTGGCGTGCCGCTGAGCCGGCAGTGCGACGCCGCCGGCCAACGCGAACGTGCGCCTGATCGAACAGGCTGAGCGCGGGTCGCCGACATGTGCCCACGAGTCGGTGGTGCATGACCACCGCACCGGCAGGCTGGTCATGGCCGTCGCGCGCTCGGTGGATCGAGGGGTGACGGCCGGAGTCCGCGCGAGCCGGCAGAGGGCGGCGGTCAGGAGTAGGTGCCCCAGTAGTAGCCGTAGGGCGTCCACTTGCATTCTGCCTTGAAGCCCTTGCTCCGCTTCACGGCGGCTTCCGAGACGCACACGCTCTTGCTCACGGGGCCGTGCCAATGCCATGACTTCGCTTGCGCCGGAGCGGCGTTGAGTGCCGCCACGAACGTCATCGAGACCATGGCCGTCCCGAGGAGGAGGGCGATTCTCTGCTTCACAGGCGAACCTCTCTTCTGGGAGCCCCGCTCTTCCACGTGCAGGGGCTCGGTGGTGGCCACAGCCAAGCAGGCGCCGGTATGCCGCCGGTATGGAGGCTTGCAAGCGATCTACGCTGTAAAGGCGTCCTGCCGAATAAGATCTTTTCCGGTCGCCCGGTGATCCAAGTGGCGTCCGGGAGACGAATCGAGGTCACCTCTCCGAGAAGGGACTTCGATGACCCAGCCTCACTGGTTACGCAAGACCCTCGCGGCCGCGGCGATCCTGGCCGCCGCCGCGGGCGTTCTGGCGCCCGCGACCTCCGCCTCGGCCGCGGCATCCGACGCCTCGGCCGCCGTCGTGCCGCCGCCTTACGCGGCTGACCTGCCCGATCTCAGCACCCCGGCCGTGGCCTACGATCGCGCCGCCCCGCCCGTCGCGACCGGTGTCGCCGTGCGCGGGGCCGATGGTGCGCTGCTCTACAGCGCCCGCTCGGGTACCACGTTCGGGCCGCTCCAGTCGCTCGGCGGAGTGATCGTCGGCGATCCGTCGGTGGTGGTCAACTCCTTGGGGACCCACTTCTTCGTGCGCGGGACCGACGACCAGGTCTACACCAACACGATCACCCCGTCCGGCGCCGTCACCGGTTACTCGACGGTGCCCGGCCTGACGGTCACCGGCGATGTCGAGGCGCTCGTGCCCAACCTCGCGCCGGCGGGCAGCCTGCGGATCTTCGCGCGCGGCCCCGACGGCGCCGTGTGGACCAACAGCCTCAACGGCGGCGCGTGGGCCGGCTGGAGCAGCCTCGGCGGCTTCGCCACCAGCGACATCACCGCCACCCGTACCTTCGCCGTCCCGAACGACACCGTCCGGGTGTTCGTCCGGGGCGCCGACCACCGCGTCTACGTCAGCAGGGTGAGCGCCAGTGGCGTCACTCCGTTCGAGCCGCTCGGAGACCTCCAGGTCACCAGTAACATCGCCGTCGCCGAGGACGCCCTCTTCGGCGGCGGCTTCATCGCCGCACGGGGCGCGGACGGCGGTCTCTGGACGCTCAACCTGTTCACGCTCCCGTACGCCTGGAAGCCGCTCGGCGGGATCGCCACCAGCGACCCCGCCTTCAGCTTCCAGGGCAACGTCACCTCTCTGTACGTCCGGGGCACCGACGACGCCCTGTACGTCAACAAGGCGGCCTCGCCCGATGCCGCCTACCGCGGTTACGAGCGGATCGACGGCGCGGTCTCCGGCAACCCGGCGGCGTTCGGCCCCGGTGTCAGCACGCTGGGGCCAGGATTCCTGCTGGCCCGCCTCGCAAGCGGATCCCTGGGCCTGAACGTGGATCCGTCTCCCACGCTCCAGCCGCCGCACAAGTTCGGCGGGTTCACCCCGATCCCGGGCCCGGCCGTCGGCTGAGCCACGCCCGCCCGTGCACCGCGAACCACGGTCGCTCGCGTCTCCTTGAGGCGCGGGCGACCGCCCGGGCGGGGGACGGCGACAGCGGTGGTTGTGCGGTCTGGAGGTCAGGATGCCTTCTGCCAGAGCGAGATGTGGCTGCGGCTGTCGCCGGTGTAGGGCTCGCGGTTCCAGCCGGCCCATCGTTCGCGCAAGGTCATTCCGGCGATCCGCGCCATCAGATCGAGCTCGGACGGCCAGACATAGCGGTGCCGCGTCGAGCGGGTCTCCAACCTGCCGTCCACGACCCAGTAGTGATGGGAGACGGCGATCTGTGACGTCACGTCGTACTCCTCGAACCCGAGATGCGCCGGGGTCACGGTGAACGGGTGCACGGTCTGGCCCGGTGGCAGGCGACGGAGCTCGGGGATGTAGACCTCGATGACGAACGAGCCGCCGGGTTCGAGCTGGTCGGCCACGGCACGGAAGCATTCGACCTGTTCGTCCTGGGTGGTCAGGTTCGTGATGGTGTTGCGTACCAGATAGGCGAGACTGAAGTCGTGCCCGGCCCTGGTGGTGGCGAAGTCGCCGATGGTCACGTCGATGTGCTGGGCGCCCGGTTTGCCGCTGAGCTGGGCCGCCATCGCCGGCGACAGCTCGATCCCGTGCACCCGGACGCCGCGCCGGCTGAGGGGCAGCGCGATGCGGCCGGTGCCGATGCCCAGTTCGAGCGCGGTGCCGCCCGGCCCGGCCAGGGCGGCGAGGAAGTCCACGGCGGGGTCGACGACCGCGGGTTCGAACAGCTCCGGCCATTTGTCCTCGTACGTCCGCGCGATGTGTTCGTCGAAGTCGTTCTCCGGCATGGAGGTGGTTGTGCCCGGGAACGCACAGCGCTCACCGACCGATTCGGTGAGCCCATGGTGGCGGGTGTGGCCCGGCTACTCGCCGCCCTCGACGCAGAACTCGTTGCCTTCGGGGCCGGCCATCACCACCCAACCGCCGGGGGTGAGGCCGCGGCGGTCGTCCACGATGCGCGCGCCCAGCGATTCGAGCCGGGCGAGCTCCTGCTCCTGCGATCCGTCCTGGGGCATGAGATCGAGGTGAACGCGATTCCTGCCGCGTTTCGGCTCCGGCACCTCGACGAAGACGAGGTGAGGGGAGCTGTCATGTCGAGGCCCACCCACCAGAACGGGTTGCCCGGCATGTCCACCTCCGTGCGGGGGCGGGCGAGCCCGGGAGGCCCGCCCGCCGTCCGCCGGTCACCTGGTGGCCGGGATGGGGACCTTCGACCAGTCGATGTCCGAGCCGAGGTAGAAGCTCGGGTAGGCGGGCTGGTTGTAGGCGGTCTGCTGTCTGGCCACCTCCACCCGGTACTGCGGGTCGTGCATCAGCGTGTACAGCTTCCTGTCCGTCAGCTCGGTGCTGACGTACATCCGCACTGCGCTGCTGTCGGTGGTGCGGACCAGCAGTTCCTCGCGCCAGTCGCCGAACACGTCCGCCACCAGGCCGGGGTTGCCCTTGGTCCAGTTGTTGGTCAGCGTGCCCTCGGCGGTCAGCAGCGTGCCGCGACGGCGGTCGCCGATCGTCGGCGTCTGCAGCTCGGTGGTGGCGGTGCCGTTGACCATCTGGGTGGTCATGTCGGCGGCCCAGCGGATGCTCATGTTCGTGCCGGGGGCGTCGCGGCCCAGGTACTCGCCGCGGGCCGACCACAGGCCGGCCTGGATCGCCTGGTCGGGCGGCATCGACGACCAGGTCTCCAGGCCGCGGACGGCCGGGTCGATGTCGCCGGTCATGCCGCGGCCGGTGTCGACGCCGCTGTAGCCGCCGTGGATCACCTCGCCGGTGGCCGCCTCGCGCAGCGCCCAGCCGTACGGGGCCCAGGGGCCGCCCTCGTGCACGGTCCAGATCTCCAGGCCGGGCCGGTCGGGGTCGATGTCGCCGACGTGCATGGCGTCGCCGTGTCCGAGGCGGACGTTCTGGCCGGGCACGTTGCTCTGCGGCGGGGCCACGGCGAAGGAGGAGTAGAGCAGGTCGCCGTCGTCGTCGATGGTGGCGGAGCCGTAAATGACCTCTTGCCTGCCGTCGTCGTCCACGTCGGCCACGCTCATCGAGTGGAAGCCCTGCGTGGTGAGGGTGGCGTACTCGGGATTGCGGCCGTCCACGCCGTGCGGGGCGGCGTTGAACGGGTTGGCCATCGGGACGTGGCCGCTGTCGACGTACCAGCGCTCCTTGAGCCGCCTGCCGTCCCAGTCGTAGGCGACCAGCGTGGTGCGGGTGTAGTAGCCGCGCGCGAAGATCGCCGAGGGCCGCTTGCCGTCGAGGTAGGCGACCGAGGACAGGAAGCGGTCGACCCGGTTGCCCGGCTCGACCCTGGACATCGCGTAGTCGCCCCACAGCAGGCCGTCGTCGCCGCGGCGGGGCTTGTAGTGGATGGTCTGCAGTTCGCGGCCGGTGGCGCCCTCGAAGACCGACAGGTATTCGGGGCCGGTCAGGACGAACCCGGCGAACTCGCGCAGCCGGTTGTTGCCGCTGCGGGCCGGCGCGTAGACGTCCACGAAGTACGTGGCCAGCTCGACCGCGTCCGCGTGAGAGAGCGGGTAACGGTACTTGGGCGCGATGCCGAACGCCGCTTCGAGCGTGGCCGGCCAGCGTCCGGCGACGACCTCCGGGTGCTCATGCCACTTCTCGAACATGGCGGCAACATGGTCGAAATAGTCTGCCGCGCTTTTTCGATAGTCGTCGGTATTCGCGTATCCGGCTTTGACGTCCGCGCGGGGCATCGTGACATAACGCTCGGAGACGACCTGACCTCTGCCGCCGTACCGGATGATCTTGGTGCCTGGGGCGGTCTTGAGCATCATCTCCGAACGCCCGTCGCCGTCGAAGTCGTAGACCAGGAACTGGGTGTAGTGGGCGCCGGAGCGGATGTTGACGCCCAGGTCGAGGCGCCAGCGCAGGGTGCCGTCCAGTTCGTACGTGTCCACGTAGGTGTTGCCGGTGTAGCCGCGCTGGGAGACGTCCTTGCTGTTGGACGGGTCCCACTTGACCACGTACTCGTACTGGCCGTCGCCGTCCACGTCGCCGACGCTCAGGTCGTTGGCCGCGTACGTGTACGCCTCGCCGGCCGGGGTCACGCCGTCGGCCGGTTTCTTCAGCGGAAGGTCGTAAAACGTTTTAAGCCAGGGCGTGGCCGCGCCGCTCTTGCGGCCTTCGCGGCCCTTGACGATCGGCGCCACCCGGTACTGCGAACGGGCCGTGCCGCCGGTGTCCTTGTAGTTGGTGCTGTCGGTCACGGTGGCGATGGGGCGGCCGTCGCGGTAGACGCGGAAGGTGGCGCCCGTCATGCCGTTCCGGCCGTGGCCGGAGACCTCGTCACCGAGGAGGCGCCAGCTCAGGAAGACGCCTTCGCCGGTGGAGGCGGCCACCAGGCCGCGGTCGAGCTGCTCCAGGTGGGGGGTGGAGCGGTGGCGGCCCGAGGCGCGGGCGATCTCCGGGCCCTTGTACGCGCCCGCGGCGTGCACGGCTTCTGCGCCCGTGCTGCCGGTCGTCGCGTCGGCGTCTGTGGCGCCCCTGTCGCCCGCGGTGTTCGCGGCGTTCGCGGCCGTGGGGAGCGCGGTGAGCGGCAGGCAGAGCAGGGCGGCCAGGCCGGTGGCGAGCGCTCGGCGGATGCTGCTGGGGGGTCTCATGGTCACGAGCTCCGCTGATTAAATCGATATAATTTTAGCTGGGAGAGTATTGGCGGATAGCGGCTCCTGTCAAGGCTTTGTTGCCGGTCGATTTCCGGTGCGGTGAAATGGGGCGTTAGCTGGCAAATGCGAAATAAAGGGAATAAGGCGATTCGCCGGGCAGGCGGTGAGCGGATACGCCTATGGCGCGAGCTGCACGCCGACGCCGGTGAAGCCGGCCGGGACGCCGTCCGTCACCAGCAGGTCGGCCGCGTCCCAGCCGCACACCCGGATCGGGGCGTTCAAGGCGAACTTGCGCGCGTCGCCGACGACGATCGTCCTGCGGGCGACGGAGATGAGGCGGCGCTTGGTCTCGGCCTCGTACGGGGTGGCTCCGTACACTCCCGAGGCGTCGAGCGCGGTGGCGGCCAGGAACAGGGTGCGCACGCTGAGGTGTTCGAGCGCCGCCAGGGTCTCGGGGCCGCCGAAGGAGCGGGTGTCCCTGCCGTACTGGCCGCCGACGCCGATCAGCGTGACGTCCGGGCGGGGGGCGAGCGCGGCGATGGCGGGCAGCGAATGGGTGATCACGGTGAGGCCGGCGTCGGCGGGCAGCAGCTTGGCGATCTCCAGCGTGGTGGTGCCCGAGTCGAGCGCCACGGTCGTGCCGGGCTCGACGTGCCGCACGGCCGTGACGGCGATCGCGCGCTTGGCGGCGCCGGCCTGCTCCGACCGATCGGCGAACGGCGGCGCCGTCGCCTCCGCCGCCGTCGCGCCCCCGTGCACCACGCGGATGAGGCCGTCCTGGGCCAGTCTGCGCAGGTCGCGGCGGACGGTGTTGGGGGAGACGTCCAGGTGGGTGACGAGGTCCGTGGCGGCGACGTACCCGTCCAGTTCGACGCGACGCAGGATCGCCTCGCGGCGCGCCGGGGCGGAGGTGTAGCGCAGGCTGGTGGCCTCCTGGGCGCTGGTCATGTGACTATGATGCCGCAAAGGTTGGCGTTTTTCCGCCATTTTCTGGATTTATAGTGACAACATGACGGGTGCAGCGCAGAGCGCGCCAGAACAGGAGCACCGATGGCCGGCCCCGGCACCACCGCCCCCGAGCCGACGCTCGACCTGCTCGCCCGGCCTTCCGGCGGGTTCGCCATGGTCGCCATGGATCAGCGCGAGAGTCTGCGGCAGATGTACGCCGCGGCGACGGGCGAGCGGGTGGGTGACGAGGTGCTGACGTCGTTCAAGCTGACGGTGGCGCGTGAGGTGGGGCCGTACGGTTCCGGCTTCCTGATCGACCGGGACTTCGGGTTCGAACGGGTGGCGGCCGAGGGCTTGGTGCCCGGCGGGCTGATCGTCGCCGTGGACAGCTTGCGGCAGGACCCGGACGGACCGGTCGAGGACACCGCGATCGACGAGCGGGTGGACCTGGCCGCCGCGCGGGCGGCCGGGGCGGTGGCGGCCAAGTTGCTGCTCATCTGGCGTGACGACGAGGAGCGGGAGCGCCGGCTGGAGACGGCGGCCGAGTTCGTCCGGCGGTGTGCCGCGGCCGGGCTGCTCTCCGTGCTCGAAGGCGTCGCCAAGCCCGCCGCCCGCCAGAGCGCGTTCGACGGGTCGGCCGCGATCAGGGAGGCGGCGCGGGAGCTGGCCGGGCTTCGGCCGAGCCTGTACAAGGCGCAGGTCCCGCTCGGCGGGGCCGCGCCGGAGGAGAAGCTGCTGGCGGAATGTGCCCTGCTGGACGAGGTGATCCCCGTCCCGTGGGTGGTGCTCTCGCAGGGCGTGGAGCGCGACGGCTTCCCGGCGGCGGTACGAGCGGCCTGCCGGGCGGGCGCGTCGGGCATGCTGGCCGGCCGGGCCATCTGGAGCGACGTCGTCGGCGCGCCGGACCTGGCCGCGCGGTTGAGGGCGCGTTCGATGCCCCGGCTGCGGCGCCTGGCCGCCATCGTGGACGAGCACGCGCGCCCGTGGAACGCACGATGACCGGCCCGGCAACCGGCCCGATGTAGCCGGTCGGAATCCGGTCCGAGCCGATGGGCGGACGCAGCCGGCAAGGCCGGTGTCCGAGCTGGGGATGACGCAGAAGGCCGAGGTCAGCGGCCGAGGCGGTGGGTGACGCGTACCCGCCACAAGCCAGGCCCGCAGGCCAGGTACGTGAAACCGTAGTCGTCGTGGCAGGCCGCCAGCGTGTCGCACAGGTCGCTCGGGTCGGTGCCTGAGCACAGATCGAGCTGCTCGTCCCGCGACAGCCGGTGCAGCCGGTCGCCGACGGCCTCCGTCAGGCGGTCGGCGGGAAGCGCGTCCAGGTCGACGACGGGGCCCTCGGTCAGTGGGTACCAGTGGTGCGGGCAGGCGCCGAGAGCCGAGGTGGAGGTGGCCGGCGCGTCCGGGGCGGCCAGGATCGCCTGCTCGATGGTGAGGTGGTCCCCGAGCTGGATGAGCAGGTCGCGGACGGTGGTGGCGAGCCGGGCGGGGGAGCGGGCGCCGCGTTCGCGGGCCGCGGCGGCGAGGGTGCCGACGCAGGCGCGCAGCCGGGCGTGGTCGCGGGCCGGCCGGGACAGCTCGGGGGTGGTCTCGTGGGCGGGGAAGAGCAGCCGTTCCTCGTCGGTGACCTGCCTGATGAGCTCGGCGCGCAGGTAAGCGGCCAGCGCGGTCAGTTCGCGGCTCGGCCAGCGGTCCTGCTCGGTCACCCGCAGGACGTCACGCGCCCGGCCGGTGACCTGGGTCAGGAGGTGGGTGTGTTCCATGGTCAGCGTCGTCAGCGTGTCCATGATCCCTTTCCTTGGGGTGGAGCGGGCCGGTGCCGGGGCTCAGTTTCCGTCGAACGGGGGCGAGGCGCTCTCCCACTCAGGAGGCAGGATCGCGGTGTCCATCCGCCGTAGCTCGTCGCGGTGCAGCGTGCCCAGGCGGGTCAGGACGCGTTCGCCCGCGGGGGCCAGCGTCACGCGCACCGCCCGGCCGTCGCTGGGATGGGCGGTACGGCGTACGAGACCCTGTTTCTGCGCCCGGCCGACGAGCTCGACCACGCTGTGGTGGCGCAGCAGCAGCCGGTCGGCGAGCTCCCGAACGCTCGCCCAGTCGCGGCCGGGGAAGCCCTTGAGCGCCAGCAGCAGCTGGTACTGCTGCGGGGTCAGGCCGGCGGCGCGCACCGCGTCCTCGCTGAAGCGCAGGTAGGCGCGGATCGCGAAACGGAACCTGGCCAGCGCCTCGAAGTCCTGCTTGGTCAGGGGCTCCGGTCGCGCCGCTCCGGATTCGCCCGCCGGTACGACGGTGGATTCGTCCGTGTCCGCAGGTGCGACCGCAGTGTCGTCCATGCCCGCGGGTGCGATGATGGATTCGTTCTGCTCCGGCGTCTCGTCCAGAACGTCGCCCACGATCGCGTCGCCTCTCTCGCCTCTCCCAGGTCACGCGCGCCCCGGGCCGCACGTGACAGCGTCCATGGATTCCAGTTTATATCGTGCTACGATACAAATATCCAAGCTGGCGGCATCGCCCTGGAGGTGTGTCGTGCTCGACGACGACGAACGTGCGGCCCTGAGGGACATTCAGCGCCGGTTGGCAGATGACGATCCGGACTTCGCCCGATCGTTCGTCGCCGGCGCGCGACGCCTGGCCCGGGCGGCGACGCCGCTCCTGCCCCAAGAGGCGTACACGATCATGACCGTCTTCAGCGCGGCGTTCGCGGTCATCTCCCTGCTCGCCGGATCGCCGTTCGTCGCGCTGCTGTTCGCCGGGCTGAGCGGCTGGATCTGGTACGCGCGCTCGCGCCGGGCGGAGGAGCGGCCGTGACACCGGCGACGCCCGGGCACCGGCAAGGGGCGCCCAGGCGTCGTCATGAACGGCTCACCAGTCGTGGACGGTGCCGTCCTTGAGCCGGTTGAACGGCAGGTAGGCCGGCTGGTACGGGAACCGCGCCGCGGCCTGCTCGTCCAGCTCCACCCCGAGCCCAGGCAGCTCACCCAGATGCAGATAGCCGTCGTCGAACGTGAACGACTGCCGGAACACCTCGTTGGTCGCCGCCCCGTGCTGCATGTACTCCTGGATGCCGAAGTTGTGGATCGCCAGGTCCAGGTGCAGCGCGGCGGCCATGCCGACCGGTGAGATGTCGGTCGGGCCGTGGATGCCGGACTTGATCTGGTACTGGGCGGCGAAGTCGAGCAGCTTGCGCATGGCCGTGATGCCGCCCGTGTGGGTGACCGCCGAGCGGACGTAGTCGATGAGCTGCTCGCGGATCAGCGTCTGGTAGTCCCACACGGTGTTGAACACCTCGCCGATCGCCAGCGGCGTGGTCGTGTGCTGCCGGACCAGGCGCAACGCGTCCTGGTTCTCGGCCGGCGTGCAGTCCTCCAGCCAGAACAGGTCGTACGGCTCCAGCGCCTTGCCCAGTTTGGCCGCCTGGATCGGCGTCATCCGGTGGTGCCCGTCGTGCAGCAGCGGCAGCTCGGGACCGAACTCGTTCCGCACCGCCTCGAAGACGCCGGGCAGGTGACGCAGGTAGGCGCGGGTGTCCCAGTCCTCCTCGGCGGGCAGCGGGGTGCGCTGTGCCGGCTCGTAGTCGTAGCGCTTGCCGTCAACGCTGGGCTGGGCGGCGACACCGTAGACGGCGTTGATGCCCGGCACGGAGGTCTGCACCCGGATCGAGCGGTAGCCCAGCTCCAGGTGCCGGCGGATCGAGTCGAACAGCTCCTGCTCGTCCCGGCCCGACGCGTGCCCGTACGCCATGATCCCGGTCCTGGAGGCGCCGCCGAGCAGCTGGTAGAGCGGCATCCCGGCGGCCTTGGCCTTGATGTCCCACAGCGCCACGTCCACGGCCGCGATAGCGGCCATGGTGACGGGACCGCGCCGCCAGTACGCCGAGCGGTAGAGGAACTGCCACGTGTCCTCGATGCGGTGCGCGTCCCGCCCGATCAGCAGGGGGACGACATGATCGGCCAGGTAGGAGGCGACCGACAGCTCGCGCCCGTTGAGGGTGCCGTCGCCCAGGCCGGTGATGCCGTCATCCGTGGTGATCTTCAGGGTGACGAAGTTCCGGTCCGGACTGGCGACGACGACGTCCGCGGCGATGATCTTCACAGAGGTGCCTTTCTCACAACAGGGATGGGGCTCACCATTCCGCGAACGAGCCGTCGCGGTGCCGCCAGATCGGACCGCGCCAGGCGTGCCCCCGCTTGTCGGCGGCGCGGACCGAAGCCTCGTCGATCTCGATGCCCAGGCCGGGCGCGGTGAGCCGCTCGATGTGGCCGTCCGCGAACGCCAGCGCGGCCCGGTCCACACAGTAGTCGAGCACGTCGGCGCCCCGGTTGTAGTGGATGCCGATGCTCTGCTCCTGGATCAGGTAGTTCGGCGTGGCGAAACCCACCTGAAGGCAGGCCGCCAGCGCGATCGGGCCGAGCGGGCAGTGCGGGGCGAGCTGCACGTCGTACACCTCGGCCAGGGCGGCGATCTTGCGTACCTCGGTGATGCCGCCGGCGTGCGCGAGGTCCGGCTGGGCGACCGCGATGCCGGCCTGGAGGACCGGCAGGAACTCCTGCCGGCTGTAGAGCCGCTCCCCGGTCGACACCGGGACCGGCGTCGAGCGGACGAACTCGCCGATCAGGTGCGAGTTCTCCGGGACGACCGGCTCCTCCAGGAACAGCGGCCGGTACGGCTCCAGCAGCGGCGCCAGCCGGCGGGCGTTGGCCAGGGTGAAGCGCCCGTGCAGGTCCACGGCCACGTCGCGGATGTCGCCGAGCACCTCGCGGGCGGCGGCCACCCGGGCGACCACGCCGTTCAGCTCGGCGACCGAGGCGAGCGGGCTCATCCGGCCGGAGGCGTTCATCTTCACCGCGGTGAGGCCGGCCTCGACCTGGGCGGCGATGTGGTCGCGCACCTCGCTGGGCTCGTCGCCGCCGACCCACCCGTACACGCGGATCCGGTCACGGACCGGGCCGCCGAGCAGCTGGTGCACCGGCGCGCCGAAGTGTTTGCCGGCGATGTCCCACAGCGCCTGGTCCAGGCCCGACACGGCGCTGGCCAGGATCGGCCCGCCCCGGTAGAACGAGCCCTTGGTCATCACCTGCCAGTGGTCCTCGATGCGCAGCGCGTCCCGGCCGACGAGCAGCTCGGCGAGCTGGTGCACGGCGGTGCGCACGGTCTCCGAACGCCCCTCGCAGGTGGCCTCGCCCCAGCCGACGACGCCCGAGGCGGTCTCGACCCGGACGAAGAGCCAGCGGGGGGCGACCAGGAAGGTCTCGACACGCGTGATGGCCGTCATGCCCTCAGCCCTTGGTCGCGCCGGCGGTCAGGCCGGAGACGACGTACTTCTGCACGAACAGGGCGATCACCATGATCGGCAGCGTGACCACGGTGGTCGCGGCCATCAGGCCGCCCCAGTCGATGCTGGCGTACCCGACGAAGTCGAAGATCGCCACCGGCAGGGTCTTGGTGTCCGCGTCGGACAGCACCAGGGCGAACATGAAGTTGTTCCAGGAGAAGATGAACGACAGGATGCCCGCCGTCGCGATCCCCGGCACCGACAGCGGCAGCGTGATCCGCCGGAACGCGCCCACATGGGTCAGCCCGTCGACCAGCGCCGCCTCCTCCAGCTCCTCGGGCAGGCTGTCGAAGTAGCCCATCATGATGTAGACGACCAGCGGCAGCGACACGAACATGTGGCTGATGATCAGCACCCCGAAGCCGCCGACCAGCTTCAGGTTGGAGAAGACGTAGAACCAGGGGACCAGCAGCGACACGCCGGGGATGACCCGGGCCATCAGCACCACCAGCGCCGACTTGCGCATGTTGAACCGGCTCATCGAGTACGCCGCCGGCACGCCCAGGATCAGCGAGAGCACGGTCGCGGCGAACGCCACCCAGAGGCTGTTGACGATGAACTCGACGTAGTTCGCCTGCTGCAGCACGTTGGCGTAGTTGGCCAGGGTGGGGACGAAGGCCAGCGCCTTGCCGGGGTCGTAGATGTCGACGTTCGTCTTGAACGACGCGGCGACCATCCAGATCAGCGGCGCGATCAGCCCGAGCACCACGACCGTGAGCGCCACCCCCCGGAACACCTGGTAAGCGGTCCGGGGTCTCATCGCTGCGCCTCCTTGCGCCGGGTGGTCAGGGCCCACATCGCCCCGATGATGATGAGGAAGAAGAGGATGAGCACGGTGGAGGAGACGCCGTACTCGTTGTAGTCGAAGCTGAGGCCGTAGGCGTAGACGTTGAGCGTCTCGACCTCGTGGAAGGAGCCGCCGCCGCGGCCCTTGGTGGCGTACAGGATGTCGAAGGTCTTCAGCGCGTCGATGCCGCGCAGCAGGATCGCCACCGTCAGCGTCGGCATCAGCAGCGGCAGGGTGACGTGACGGAAGCGCTGCCAGGTGCTCGCGCCGTCGATGCGCGCGGCCTCCTGCGGCTCCTCCGACAGCGAGGTGAGCCCGGCCAGCAGGATCAGCACCACCATCGGCGTCCACTGCCACACGTCGATGAAGATCGTCGTGGGCAGGGCCGTGTGCTGGCCGGCCAGCCACGGCTGCGGCCCGATGCCGAACCAGCCGAGGGTCTGGTTGGCCAGGCCGATGTTCGGGTCGAAGATGAGCCGCCACATCATGCCGACCGCGACCGGGGTGGCGACCAGCGGCAGCAGGATGGCGACCCGGACCCAGCGCTCGCCCTTGAACGGCCGCCACAGCAGCAGCGCGATCGCCATCCCCAGCACCACCTCGAACAGCAGCGCCACGACGGTGAACGTGGCGGTCCGCCCGACGGCCGGCCAGAACCGTTCGAAGTCGGTCAGGACGTCGAGATAGTTCCGCAGGCCGATGAACTCGCTCTCCGCGCGCACGGATCCCTCGGCGTCGGTCAGGCTGAGGTAGCCGGTCCAGGCCAGGGGGAAGACGAGCAGCGCGGCGACGAACGTCATCGCGGGCGCGGCGAACAGCCACTTGCGGTGGTGATCGACCCAGCGGGCCCAGCCGGGCGTGGCGGGGGCGGTGGCGGCGCCGGGCGGCGCCTTGGTGGTGGTCGTTGCCATGAGGTCTCCAGATGAGGCGGAACCGCGGAGGTACGCGGGCGACGGTCGCGTCGCCCGCGTGCGCCGCTTACCGGGCCTCGTCGTCCAGGAACTTCTGGAACGCGGTGTTGGCGGTGTCGGCCGCCGCGGCGGCGTCCTTGCCGGTGATGGCGTCCACGATCGGCTGGCCGACGATCTCGCGCGACTCGGCGACCTTCACGACCAGGGGACGGTCATGCCCCACGCCGGTCTTGGTGCTGGCCGCGATGGAGTCGGCGAGGTCCTTCGGGAACGTCGAGATGCCCTCGGGGCTGTCCCAGACGGAGGCGCGGGCACCCGGCACGCCGGACTTCTGCTGCGCGAGCGTCTGGTCCTTGCCGGTGGCCCACTCGATGAACTTCCACGCGTTGGCGGTGTTCTCGGAGCTGGCGTTGACGCCCAGCGCCCACGACGGGATGTTGTACGGCTTCGAGCCCGCCGGGCCGGCCGGGAACGGCGCGAAGCCGACCTGGTCCGACACCTTGGACTTGGCCGGGTCGGTGGCGTTCTTGTACAGGGAGTTCGCCTCGGTGTAGAAGGCGGCCTTGCCCTGGGTGAAGATGGCCATCGCCTCGGGCCAGCCCATGTCGGTGCTGACGTTCGCCGGCCCCGAGTCCTTGATCAGGCCGCCGTAGAAGGCGTACGCCTGCTTGGCCGCGTCGCTGGCCACCGCCGACTTGCCGCCACCGTCGACGAAGTCGCCGCCGAAGCTGTAGAGGAAGCTCGAGAACTGGGTGACCGCCGCGGACTTGCCGGTACGGGCGACGAACCCGGCGACGCCGGGGTCGGACGCCTTGATCTTGGCGGCGGCGGCCTTCAGCTCGTCGAGGGTCTTCGGCGGGCCGTCGAGCCCGGCCTTCTCCAGCAGGTCCTTGCGGTAGTAGAGGACCTCCTGCTCAGTGATGATCGGCACGCCGACCGGCTTGCCCTCGTAGGTCGTGGCCTCCTTCGGGCCCGCCTGGAAGTCGGCGAAGTCCCAGCTCGCGTTCGCCTTCACCTGGTCCGACAGGTCGGCCAGGTACTTGTTCTTGGCGAAGAGCTTGCCCTCCTGGAGGGGCCGGTACATCATCACGTCGATGTCGGACGAGCCGGCGTTGAGCTTGACGTTGTACTGGTCGGAGAGCTGATCCTCGCCGAGCTGGGTGACCTCGACCTTGAGCCCGGACTGCTTCTCGAACTCGGGCAGCGCCTTCTTGATGTTGTCGGTCCACACGTGGTTGGCCAGCGTGACCCGGACCGTGTTGGATCCGCCCTCGCCGCTGTCGCCACCGCCGCCGCAGGCGGACAGGCTCATGGCAACAACCACGGCCAGAGATGGGCCGATTATCGATCGATGTCGCACGTCATCTCGCCTTTCGTCATGGTCGCCGCCCCCCGGTAGAGCGCCACGCACTCGTAACATCCGTTTAATGTCGGGATGCTAGGCCAAAAAAGCTGACTTATTCAAGTATCGTCTTTCAATTGATATGCTTTGTCCGTGACCCAGTCCTCCCCCAGGGGCGCATCCAGCCCACAGGCCCCTGCCGAGGCTGGGCTCCATGCTCGTGTCCTCGACGAACTCGGCACCGTCATCTGCAACGGCGACCCGCCCGCGGGCTCCGTCCTCAGCATCGAAGACCTGGTCGACCGCTACCAGGTGTCCCGCTCGGTGATCCGCGAGGTGCTGCGGGTGCTCGCCTCGATGGGGCTCGTCGAGACCCGGCGCCGGGTCGGCATCATGATCCAGCCCGCCGAGGCGTGGAAGGTCTTCGATCCGCAGGTGATCCGGTGGCGGCTCGCCTCCGGCGAGCGGATGGCGCAGATGCGCTCGATCACCGAGCTCCGTACGGCGATCGAGCCGTACGCGGCCTGGCTGGCCGCCGAACGCGTCCACGACGACGAGGCGAGCGATTTAGTGGGACTCGCCGCCAAGATGTGGGCCGCGGGCAAGGCGGGCGACGAGGCCCGCTTCCTCGACCTGGACATCGACTTCCACCGGCGGGTGCTGGTCGCCTCGGGCAACGAGATGTTCTCCGAGCTCCAGCTGATCGTGGCCGAGGTGCTGGCCGGAAGGCACCACTACCACCTGATGCCACACTACCCCGACGAGGAGGCGTTGCAGCTGCACACCGACGTGGCCCACGCCATCCAGCGGCGCGACGGCGAGCGGGCCAGGCGGGCCATGGTGCGGATCATGGAGCAGGGGTTCGCCGAGATGAAGTCGATGTGGGAGCGGACCGCCGAGCCCGGCGGGGAGTGACGCGCCGCGCCCGCCGGGGATGAGCACCGCCCCCCGGTCGGGCGGCGTCCGGTCAGGCGCTGCC
>NZ_BAAAMU010000104.1:0-34980 GCF_039529435.1 Nonomuraea maheshkhaliensis | reverse complement strand
ATGAGGGAGGTACGGCGGCGGGGGTGCACTGCGGACTCCTCACGGGAACAAGCAGGGGGCGGCGGGAGAGCGCTCTCTTGGCCGAGAGTGACCGCGGCCCGCACTTCTGTCAAGCCTTGATTTAACTTCTAGGCAATAGTCGGGACAGACTCGGGATACGCCGCCCCGCCCAGGAACGGCTCGACGACCAGCGTGGCCGCCCCCAGCGCCACCGCGTCGGGCCCGAGCCGCCCGAGCACCACCGTCTCCGGCTGGAACGGCTGCGCCTGCGTGTTCGCGGCGGCGGCCGCGCGGATCTCGGCCAGCAGCCGGCCCCCCAGCATCAGGCCCGCCCAGCCGCCGATCACGACGCGCTCGGGGTTGAACAGGTGGACCAGACTCGACAGGCCCACACCGAGCAGCTCGACGCTCTCCCCGATCACCGGCGAGCCCTCCTCCAGCAGCCTGGCCAGCGCGCTCTCCTCGTCGGCCGAGTCGGCCACGACGCCCGCGCGGTCGAGGATCGCCTCGGCCCCCAGGTACGCCTCCAGGCAGCCGCGCGCCCCGCACCGGCAGGCCCGCCCGCCGGCGACGATCTTCAGATGGCCGACCTCGCCGGCGGCCATGCCCGCGCCCCGGTAGATCCGGCCGTCCGTGACCACCGTGCCGCCCACGCCGGAGCCGACCAGGAGGATGATCGCGTCGCGGGTGCCCTGGCCCGAGCCGAACCAGAGCTCGGCCTGCCCCATCGTCTTGGCGCCGTTGTCCACGTACAGCGGCAGCGCGGTGCCGGCCCGCAGCAGCGTGCCGAGCGGCACCGCCTCCCAGCCGAACGTCTTGGCCCGCACCAGCGCGTCGGGGCCGGGCTCGACGATGCCCGGCACGCCGACGCCCACCCCGAGCACCCGCCCGGGCGGCACCTCGCTCTCGGCGATGACCGCGTCCACGCCGGTCAGGATGTGGCGGGCGACCAGTTCGGGGTCGTGCTTGGCCGAGCGGACGGCGTAGTGGGCCCCGGCCCGCACGTTCATCCCCAGGTCGAACAGCTCCACCTTGACCTGGGTCTCGCCCACGTCCACGCCGACCGCGTAGCCGTAGCCGGGGTTCACCTTGAGCAGCACCCGGGGCCGCCCGCCGTCGGAGTCGACCTGGCCGGCCTCCACAATGACCCCGGACTCCAGCAGACCCGCCGTCATGGTGCTGACGGTCGCCGCGCTGAGGCCGGTCGCGGCCGACAGCTCGTTGCGACTGGCGGGCCCGCCGAAATAGAGCGCGCGCAGCAGCATCGCCCGGTTGCCCCGGCGGAGATCGCGTACGGTCCTGCGCCCTGACGTGCCCATCCTCGTCCCGTCCTCTCCGGCGAACCCGCCGCCATGTTAGTTCACGGTTCAAACGTCCTCGCAGGGGGCGGCGAGGCCGGGTGGATGTTACCGATTCGTTTCCTGACTTTCTTCGAGTCTTAGATTATGGTCCGACCATCCCCCCGATGAGGAGTACGACAATGGGCCGAGGACTTGTGCGTGGCGCCGTCGTGGCGATGCTCGCGACCGCGGTGGCCGCATGTGGCGGCGGTGGCGGCGGCGGGCAGGGCGATGGCAAGGAGCTGACGTTCTGGATGTACCAGGACCGCACCCCGCAGGCGGGGCAGGTCATCGAGAAGGTGCGCCAGGACTTCGAGAAGGCCAACCCGGGCGTCACGGTCAAGATCGTCAAGATTCCGAAGGACGACTACAACACCAAGCTCGGCAGCGCCGTGGCCGCCAAGAGCACCCCCGACGCCGGCATCCTCGACCAGCCGCTGGTCTCCAAGTACGCCCTCGACGGCACGATCAAGGAGGTCCCCGCCGGGCTCGTCGACGAGGCCGACTACTACAAGGGCGCCCTCGACACCAACCGCGCGAACGGCAAGCTCTACGGCCTGCCGCAGGACCAGACGACCGTGGCGCTGTTCTACAACAAGAAGCTCGTGCCGGCGCCGCCCAAGACCTGGGACGAGCTCAAGCGGATCGCCGCCCAAGTACACGCCGCCGACGCGAACGTGGCCGGCATGAACGTCCCGAAGGGCGACGGCTACGGCGCCTGGATGTTCCCCGGCATCGTGCACGGCGCGGGCGGCGAGATGGTGGACGACGCCGGCAAGAAGGTGCTGTTCGACCAGCAGCCCGCCGTGGAGGCGCTGCAACTGTGGGTGGACCTGCAGCAGTCGTCGCCCCGCAAGATCACCGACTCCGACAAGCCCTTCGAGAACGGCCTGGCCGCCATGACGATCTCGGGGCCGTGGGACGTGCCGACGATCCGCGAGCAGTTCCCCGACCTGGACTTCGGCGTGGCGCCGCTGCCGTACAAGAGCGAGCCGGCCGGCAACATCGGCGGCGAGGACTCCGTCGTCTTCTCCGCCGGCCCGAACGCCGACCTGGCCTGGAAGTGGCTGGCGTTCCTGGCGAGCGCGGAGCACAACGGCGCGGTCGCCGACGCGTTCGGCGGCTTCCCCGTCCACCTCAAGGCGCAGGTGGCCGCGGGCGGGCCCGAGCAGGCGGCCTTCCTCGACCAGCTCAAGGTGGCGCACGCGCGGCCGGCGGTGCCGCAGTGGATCCAGGTCAACGACGAGATCATCGCCCCGGCGATCGAGTCGGCGCTGACCGGCAAGGCCACCGCGCAGCAGGCGCTGAGCGACGCGGCGGGCAAGACGCGCTCCCTGCTCGGCTGGAACGGCTGACGTGGCCGCACCCGCCCTGGCGGACGAGCGGGTGGCGGCGGGTCACGGCGGGCGGCCCCGCCGCGGGCCCGGCCGCCGCCGCGACCACCTCGTGGGCGTGCTGCTGGTGACGCCCGCACTCGTCTACTTCGTGGTCTTCCTGCTGTATCCGGCCCTGTCGGCGCTCTACTACAGCTTCACCGACTGGAACCTGCGCTCCGACGCGAACTGGGTCGGCCTGGCGAACTACACGGACCTGCTCTTCGACGACGTGAAGTATCCGCACTTCTGGACGTCGGTGCGGGTCACGCTGCAGTACACGCTGATCGCGGTGCCGCTGACGCTGGTGGCCGCGCTGGCGCAGGCGCTGCTGCTGAACGCGATCAGACGCGGCGCCAACCTGTTCCGGCTGCTGCTGTTCCTGCCGGTCGTCACGGCCGAGGCGGCGGTGGGCGCGATCTGGCGCTGGCTGTACGACCCCCAGTACGGCCTGATCAACACGCTGCTCGGCCTGGTCGGCATCCCCGGGCAGAACTGGCTCAACACCCCCGAGCTGGTCATCCCGGCGCTGGCGTTCATCGCGGCCTGGCAGTGCGGCATCTCGATGATCATCTATCTGGCGGGGCTCAAGGGCATCCCCGGCACGATCCAGGAGGCGGCGGTCATCGACGGGGCCGGGCCGTGGCAGCGGTTCTGGCGGGTGACGTTCCCGATGCTCAGGCCGACCACGTTCTACCTGCTCGTGACGGGGGTGATCGCGGCGCTGCAGGTGTTCGGGCTGGTCTACGTGATCTTCTCCGGCAACGGGCGCAGCGTCACCGGCGGCCCCGAGCAGTCGGGCCTGACCTACGTGCTGCACCTCTACCTGTTCGCCTTCCGCTACGACGCGATGGGGGCGGCCTGCGCGATGTCGTTCATCCTGCTGGTCTTCATCGTGATCGTGACGGCGCTGCAGTTCCGCTTCGTCAGGCAGGAGGCGTCGTGAGGAAGGCGTCCATGTACGCGGCGCTGGCGCTGCTCGCGGCCGTGTCGGTGGTGCCGTTCCTGTGGATGCTGGCCACCTCGTTCAAGCACGGGCAGGACATCTACACCAAGGTGCCCAACCTGCTGCCGCTGGACAGGAAGACCGGCGAGTGGGCGGCCACGCTGGGCAACTACGACTACGTGCTCAACGTCGGCGGGCTGGGCGGCGCCTTCGTCAACAGCGTCTGGGTGTGCGCGGTGCTGGTGCCGGCCAAGCTGCTGATCGACGCGCTGGCCGCGTACGCGTTCGCGCGGATCCCCTTCCCCGGGCGCGACCGGCTGTTCGTGATCATGCTGGGCGGCATGATGGTGCCCGCGATCACGCTGCTGGTGCCGCGCATCCACGTCACCCAGTCGCTGGGCATGTTCGACACCGGGTGGGGGCTGATCGTCCCGAACATCGCCTCGGTGCTGGACATCTTCCTGATGCGGCAGTTCTTCCTGTCGCTGCCGGCGGAGCTGGAGGAGGCCGCGCTGATCGACGGCGCGGGCCGGATGCGGATCTTCTGGACGATCGTGCTGCCGTTGTCGAAGCCCGTGCTGGCGGTCGTGACGATCACGAGCTTCCTCTACCACTGGAACGACCTCGTCTGGCCGCTGCTGGTCACCAACGACCCCGAGCTGTACACGCTGCCGCTGGCGTTGCAGCAGCTCGTGGCCAGTCCTGACGGCGGTCGCGCGTACTACATCATGGCGGGCGCCACGCTCGCCGTCCTGCCCGTGATCGGCGTGCTGCTGGTCTTCCAGCGCCGCATCCTTCAGGGCATCGCCTTCACCGGCCTCAAGGGCTGAATCTTAAGGAACCAGGAGGAAATCACTGTGGTCATCGAGGTCCGCGACGGGGTCGCCGTCGTCGACGGCGTGCCGCGGGTGCTCGTCACCGCCGACTATCCGTACTATCGCGACGATCCGGCCGTGTGGGCCGATCGGCTGCGTGCGGTACGGGACGAGCTCGGGATCGAGGTGATCACCTGTTACCTGCCCTGGCGGCACCACCAGCCGGAGGCGGGCGCGGCCCCCGACTTCACCGGCCGCACCCATCCGGCCAGGGACGTCGTCGGCTTCCTGGCGCTCTGCCACGAGCTGGGGCTGCGGGTGATCGCCAAGCCGGGTCCGTTCGTGCACGCCGAGCTGAGCTACGGCGGGCTGCCCGACTGGGTCTGCCCGGACGCCGACCCGTCGATCGAGCCGCTGCTCGACGCGGCCGGCGCGCCGGCCTGCTGGGACGACGGCGCGGCCATGCGCCCGCTGCCGGCGCCGTTCGGGACGGCGTTCCTGGCCATGACGACGCGCTGGCTGGCGAGCGTGGGCAAGGAGGTGCTGCCCGGCGCCGGCGCGGTGGTGGCGCTGCAGATCGCGAACGAGGGCGTCTACACCAGCGGGGCGCTGCCGCTGACGGCCTACGACTACAGCCCCTCCGGGATCGCGTTCCACCGGGACCGGCTGCGGTCCTGGTACGGCACGCCCGAGGAGTACAACGCACTGCACGGCACCGGCCACGCCGACTGGGCGGAGATCGAGCCGCCAGGGCCTGCCGCCGGCCCGCTCGCCCAGGCCGACTGGGGGCGCGCGCACGCCGAGTACCTGGCGCGCGTCTACCGCGTCTGGGCGCGGGCGGTCGGCTCGGACCTGCCGGTCCTGGTCAACCTGAACCCGCCGACCGTGCCCGAGCTGGACGACTGGCTGGCCAGGGTCAGGCCGGAGCTGTGGGGCGAGATCTCCTACGGCTTCACCAACTGGATGGGCGTCGTGTCCGCCGACCCCGCCGCGCAGGCCCGCTACGTGATCGCCGCCAAGCGCGCCCCCGGGCCGAACCTGGAGGAGAACTGGGGCTTCGCCGAGCTGTACGACCCCGCCTACATCGACGGCGCGACCAGCTTCCACCAGTCGCTGCTGGCGCTGGCGGCGGGGGCGACCGGGTTCAACGTCTACACGGGGGTGGCCACGTCGGGGTGGGGGCCGGAGCTCGACGCGGCGCACACGGGGGTCTATCCGGACTGCGCGCCCGTGGACGCGGGCGGCACGGCGACCTCGAAGGCGCCGGTGGTGCGGGCGCTGGCGGACTTCTTCGCCGCGCACGGGGCCGAGTTCCTGGAGTGCGTCCCGCGGCGGAGTGAGGCGTTCGGGCTGTATCTCCCCTATGCCGGGA
Organism: Nonomuraea maheshkhaliensis; assembly: GCF_039529435.1. Classification (NCBI taxonomy): domain Bacteria; kingdom Bacillati; phylum Actinomycetota; class Actinomycetes; order Streptosporangiales; family Streptosporangiaceae; genus Nonomuraea; species Nonomuraea maheshkhaliensis. The sequence continues at coordinate 29,134 of NZ_BAAAMU010000104.1, read as the reverse complement.
TCGCCGCGCTCTCGGGAGGCACCGAGGGGCCCGGGTGCGGGCGGGCGCTGCTGGCCTTCCACGAGCGGATGCGGGCGCGGGGGCTGGACTACGGGCTGGTCGAGCTGGAGAGCGCGACGCCGGAGGAGCTGGCCGCCTACCGGTCGCTCACCGTGCCGGGCGGTCCTTTCCTGCACCGGCGGGTGCAGGAGCTGCTGGCCGGGTACGCGAAGGCGGGCGGCGTGGTGCTGGTGGACGGGCCGGTGCCGGAGCTGGACGAGCGGCTGGAGCCGTACGCGCTGCTCGCCCCCTTCGCCACTCCCATGCCCGCCGCCCCCGCGCCGCCGGATGGGGACAACCTCGTCCTGTACGGGGAGGCGGACGCGTACCTGCGCAGCCACCCCGACGGGGACGTGCACTACCTCGTCGTGCTCGTCCGGACGGGCAACGAGGGGCCGATCGGCCTGCGCACCCCGTACGGGACCGTGGAGGTCGTCGCCGCCGAGGGCGGCGGCGCGGTGCTGCGCCTGGCCGGCGGCGAGATCGGCGACGTGGTGGTCAAGGGCGTCAACGCCTACCTGGACTGCGCCGTCGAGGCCAGCGTGCGGCTGGACGGCGTACGCACCGGCGCCGCCGGCCCCGGCGATCTGGTCAGGATCGGTGGTTTCATCGGCTGACGAAAGTCCGTCATATCCCGGGGAAACGACGCGTATTTCGCCGCCGCCGCCGTCGCTCTGCTCCTCACGCGGGGGACCCGTCCCGCACGGAGAGGAGATCGGAAAAAAATGGCGACCGGAGAGTTCCAGGTGATGAAAGTGCCGGCCGAGCAACTGGCCGGCATTCTTCACGGCCAGGTTGTCGATCCCGGAGCTCAACCCACGAACGTCGTTCACCGGGGCGAGGGCTGGACCGTGGACGTGAGCTGGGAGGTCACCGGTGAGCTGGTCGACTGGCTGACGGGACGATGGCAGTTGGAGATCATCGCGGATCTGCTGGGCGGTGGTGAGTCGCGGCATCCGTCGCCTCCCGTGGAGATGACCTTCACCCCCGGCTCGGGCCGCTACACCGCTTCGATCCCCATGCGCGGCCAGCTCGCCCCGGGCACGTACGACCTGGTGGTCAACCTCACCACGACGACGGCCGCCGGCACCGCGGGGGCGCTCGGCGGATTCGTGGTGATCAGCAAGATCATGGTTAAGGAATGAGCGGCGCCGCTCCGGGCCGGGCGCCCGGGGCGGCGCGCTGCAAGCTTGCCGCAAGCGGGCGCTCCTACGCTCCTGCCCGGCGGTCACGGGGCTTCGAGGCCGCCGGACTGTATCTGACGCCACCCGAAGGCGCTCTTATCCCCATGAGCGCGCCACGGGGGCGACGGGACCAGCCGATTGGGAGACCTCATGTCCGAGCCGACCGCGGTGACCGCGGACGACGTACTGCGCATCGCGGCCTACAAGGACCGCGACGCGGCACTCGAAGCGATGGTCATCGCCTACAGCTATCACCGTGTGGCCACCGACCTCGCCGTACGCCTGGGCCGCGCGGCCAACAACTGGTACTGCTACGCCACCTGGACCTCGAAGGCCATCGGGGAGAGCCTCGACCTGGGTCCTGACTCGCCGTTCATCGAGGACTTCGGCCGCCGCCTGCGGGTGCCGCAGCGCTTCAAGCGGCTGTTCCGGGCCACGCTGCTCACCTTGCTCGGGCCCAGCTACCAGCTCGGGCTGGCGCTGGCCAACCGGGCCATCTTCCTGGAGACCGCCAGCCTCGCGGTCAACCTGTGGAACGACACCCCCGACCGCTACCTCAAGGTCAGCCCGGAGTCCGAGCTGACGCCCGAGCCGCCCGAGTTCTTGACCGGCCTGCTGTCGCCCGCCGACCCGCGTTACCTGAAGGACGCGGCGCAGCTCATGGTCGAGGCCGCGCGGACCGAGGATCCGGTGGCCAGGGGCGAGCTGCTGTTCGGCGCCAACATCGCGCTGTCGGCGTACGAGCAGGCGCGCGCGCAGGCGGCGCTGGAGCTGGTGCTCTACCGGCCGGTCCGCTGGATGACCCGGGTGTCGTGGCGTTCGCTGCGCTCGCTGGTCACCCGCAAGCCGTTCCAGCGGTTCAAGCTGTACGCGGCGAGCCACGCCGACCAGCCCTGGCTGACCCGCAAGCTGGAGGACCTGTGGTCCTCGCTCTACACCCGCCACCTGTTCGCCGTCGCCACGCCGCTCAGCGACATCAAGGTCGGCAAGCCGCTGACGGCGCCGGCCGGCGTGGACATCGACCGGGCGTGGGCGCCGATCCAGAACGAGAAGGTGCGCAAGCTGGCCGAGGAGTTCATCACCGACGACCGCGAGGCCGCCACGGCCGGGGTGCGCGACTGGGTGTCCTACCCCGACCGGATGCGCTTCATCGTCAGCTACTTCCGCGTCTACCAGAACGTGGAGGCCCTCTACCGGGTGCCGTTCGACGAGAAGATCGCCGAGGGGCTGGCCGAGGAGATGACGCGGGGGCTCGTGCCCGAGGCCGTCAGCGTGATGTTCGACAGCTTGCCCGGGCTGCGGCGCCGGCGCCGGTTCTACGCCTATCCGGCGGAGACCACCGACCCGGACGCGCACGAGATGGCCCACTTCGACTTCGAGCCGTTCCTTGAGGCGATCCCGCTCGACGCCGTCACCGAAGAGGCCTGACCGACCCGATCAACCAGACATGACCGACCGAGAAGAGATCAGTCCAGGAAGTCGCGCGTGATCTCGCGGGCCTGGAGCAGCCCGCGCAGCTTCGCGAAACAGCGGGCACGGGTGGGCCCGATGCTCCCGACCGGCCTGCCCAGCCTGCGCGCCACGTCCACGTAGTGCGGCTCGGAGGTTTCCGTGAGCGCCCTGAACAGCACCCGCTGCGCCGCCGGCAGCTCCTCGACCAGCTCGGCCAGCGTGCCGGCCAGCCAGATCCTGGCCAGCTCCCTGTCGACGTCGTCGGTGCTGCCGAGCGAGTCGAGGTCGGGTGTGCAGATCTCCTTCGTCCGCCTGGTGAGCTTGAGGCACTCGCGGAAGGCGATCGTGGCCAGCCAGCCGGCCATCCGCTGGCCGTCCTCGACGCTGCGCAGGTTCTGCCAGGCCAGCAACCACGTGGTCTGCAGCACGTCCTGGGCGTCCTCGTGGCTGAGCCGGAAGCGGCGGATGCGCGCGCGCAGCATCGGGCTGAACTCCTCGACCAGCCGTTCCCAGGCCACGGTGTCGCCCTCCTGGGCGGCGGACACGAGGGCGGCGGTGTCGAGGCGTTCGATGGTGTCCAACTGCATGTCTTTCTCCCCGCCGGTCCGGTTTCTCGGGGGGCCAATTCCGGCCGGCTACCTCACCGTGCGCCGGATGATCCGAAAAGACTGTCTCGGAAGTGACAGTGCGCGTGTGGTCCTCGTCACATTCCGGAGATCGGCAACGGGAGGCTGTCCGCCCGTGGAATGCGTCCTAGAGTTCTTGCATGAACGCGCGCAGCGGGCTTCCCCACGACGTCGAGCCGGTCGCCGCCGTGCTGGCGGAGATCCCGTTGTTCCGCGTTCTGGGGGAGAAGGGCATCAGGAGCACGGCCCAGGCGGGGGTGTCGCGGCGCTACCGCGCGGGGCAGATCATCTTCCACCAGGGCGATCCTGGAGAATCGCTCTTCGTCCTGCTGGACGGGCTGGTGAAGGTGGTGTTCACCACCGAGCACGGCGACGAGATCGTGCTCAACATGCTCAGCCGCGGCGACACCTTCGGCGAGATGGCGCTGCTCGACGGCTCGCCGCGGTCGGCCTCGATCACGACCGTGCGGCCCGCCTGGGTGTTCGCGCTGCCGCGGGCCCGGCTGCTGGAGCTGATGCGCGAGCATCCCGGGCTGGCCGACGAGTTCCTGCGGCTGCTCGGCCGCATGGTCCGCCGGCTCACCGACCAGGCGGCCGACCTCGCCTTCCTCGATCTGGGCGGGCGGCTGGCCAAGCTGCTGCTGCAACTGGCCGACAAGCACGGCCAGTCCGACGGGGTGGTCGACCTGCCCGGCCTGACCCAGTCCGACCTCGCCGCCCTGATCGGCGCGTCGCGGCCCGCGGTCAACCGGGCGCTGCAGTCGCTCGTGTCGCGCAACCTCATCGCCGTCAAGGGGCGGACGATCACGCTGCTGAATGTCGCCGCCCTGCGGAAACGGGGCGGCCTCTGACCGGATCTGGAGTACGGGGCACATGAACGATCACGACGAGCGCTGGCCTGAGGAGAGGTTCCGGCAGCTTCGCCGGCAGGCCGACCCTGACATCGACAAGGTCGTGGCCGAGTACCTGGCGGCGCAGCCGGCCGGGAAGAGCGCGCTCGACCTGGTGAAAGCCGTGGTCGCCGAGCTGGGCGAGGCCAAGCGGGAGGCCAGGGAGCCGTCCGGCGAGTCGCCCGCCCACGAGATCTTCGACGCGCTCGACTTCGCCAGGGACCTGCCGGACTGGGGGGACGACCGGGAGCTGCTGGCCAAGGGGCAGGCCGTGTTCTCCGACTACGGGCTCTACCAGTCGGCCGCGCTGTTCTTCGCCTGCCTGCCGATGGCGTACGCGGAGACGTCCAGCGCCAGGGTGCTGGCCGGCGTCTCCAACCTGGCCACCCACCACATGACCCGCCGGGTGGCGGAGACCGGCCAGATGCTGGTGGACGTGATGGGGCTGAAGTCCACCGGCAGCCTGCAGCCGGGCCGGCCGGGCCACACGACGGCGATCGGGCTGCGCATCCTGCACTCGTTCGTACGGGCTCTGGTCGAGGAGCGTTACGCCGGCCGGTGGGACACCGAGCGGCACGGCCCGCCGGTGAACCAGGAGCTGCTGCTGGCCACGCTCTTCGACTTCTCCGTGGTGACATGGGAGGCGATGGAGACCATGGGGGTGACGCTCAGCGACGAGGAGCGCGCCGCCAACCTCTACACCTGGAGCGTCTTCGGCCACCTCATGGGCATCGAGGTGTGCCGCGACGGCCCCCTCACGCTCGACGACGTCGAGCCGATCAGCGCGCGCCTGGGCCGCCTGCTCGAACCCAGCGACGAGGGCGTCAGGCTGATGGGCGTGCTGCTGAAGGAGATGGAGGCGTTCATGCCGCTGGGCTGGCGCAAGCTGCCGCGCAGCCTGGTGCACTGGATCTTCCGCGACGCCGCCCACGGCGCCGACCGGGTGCCCGAGCTGCTCGACGTGCCCCCGCCGGCCTGGTGGTTCACGGCGCTGTTCCGGCTGGCCCGAGAAGCTAACAGGGGCACGTGGCTGGCCCGCCCGGTGGACTCTGTGGTTCGCTGGCTGGTACGCAAGTCCGGGCGGCACATCGTGGTCGCTCTGATCGACCGCCATTCCGGCGGGCAGGCGGCGTTCAGGATCCCTCCGGAGCTGGCCCGCGCGTGGCGGATCAGGCGTTCCGGCACCGCGGTGAGGACCCGCGCGATCCGCCGCACGGTCCGCCGCACGCTACGAGCGCCCGCCCAAGGGCGGAAAGGGCCGCACTAGTGACCGCCGACCGCGCGCACGAGCCGGGCACGCTCACCACCGCGACCATCCTGTTCACCGACGTGGTCAGCTCCACCGCGTTGCGGATCAGGCTCGGCGAAGAGCGGGCCAACGTCGTCTTCCGCCGCCTGTACGAGCTGCTGCGCTCGGTGGTGACGGCCAGCGGGTCGTCGTTCACCAAGAGCCTGGGCGACGGGCTGATGGCGGTGTTCGACTCGGCCACGGCCGGGCTCGACGCGATCATCGCGGTGCAGCAGGCCGTGGCCGACGAGAACGAGCGGGCCCAGGAGAAGATCTCGATCAGGGCGGCGCTGGCCGCCGGCGACGTGTGCTGGGGTCACGACGACGTGAGCGGGCTGCCGACGGTGGAGGCGGCCCGGCTGGTCGCGGTGGCCGAGGGCGGGCAGGTGCTCTGCACCGACCTGGTGCGGCGGCTGGCCCAGGGGCGCAGCCGGCACGAGTTCAAGGATCTCGGACGGCTGCCTGGCAAGGGGCTGCGCGAGCCGATGCACACCTACGAGCTGCACTGGCAGAGCGCCGACCACCACCTCGGCGCCGGGCTGGCGCCGTGGCTGGACGAGCGGGGGCTGCCGTTCGTGGGCCGGGAGGAGCAGTTGCGGACGCTGGACGCGGAGCTGGCGGCGGCCGAGTTCGGCGGCAACCTGGTGCTGTTGCAGGGCGAGCCGGGGGTGGGCAAGACGCGGCTGGCCTCCGAGGTGGCCAGGCGGGCGCTCAAGCGGCAGTTCACGGTGCTCGCGGGGCGGTGCACGGATCCGGCGCGCAAGGCGTACGAGCCGATCGCCGGAGCCGTCGAGCGGCTGGCCCGCACCTCGCCGGCGCTGCTGCTGCGGGCCGGGATCGACCAGCAGTGCGGCCAGCTCGTGCGCCTCGCGCCGTCGCTGGCCGCGCCGCCGCTGTCGCTGGAGGTGCCGCCCGCCACCGAGCCCGTCTCCGAGCGCTACCACCTGCTGGCCGCGGCCCGCACGCTGATCGAGCGCCTGGCCACCGTGCGGCCCGTGCTGCTGGTCGTCGACGACCTGCAGTGGGCCACGCTGGAGTCGCTGCAGATGCTCAACGCCCTCATGTGGGACGCCGACGCGCTGCCGCTGCTGGTCCTCGCGATGTCGCGGCCGGTGCCGGTCGAGTCGGCCATGCCGGAGCTGCACAAGCTGACCGCCGACGCCCGCGTCGTCCCGGTGCCCGCGTTCGGGCCCGACGAGGTCTCCCACGCGCTGACGGAGGCGCGCGCCGCCGGCGACGCCTCGGTGCTGCACCGGATCACCGGCGGCAACGCGTTCCTCATCAGCGAGGTGATCAGGGAGCTGGCCGCGGGCAAGGACCTGGACGCGCTGGCCGTGCCCGACTCGGTCATCCGGATGGTTCTGGCCCGCCTGTCGCAGCTGCACCCCGACGCCAGAGACCTGGTCAGCCTGCTGGCCGTCGGCGAGCGCATGTCCTCGGCCGAGCTGCGGCACGGGCTCGGCCTGGACGAGGCGCGCTTCGTGGCCGCGGCCGAGGAGGCGATGGGGGCGGGCCTGGTGACCATGCTGGACAACGGGTCCTGCCACTTCTCCCACGAGCTGACCAGGAACGCCCTCTACTCCACGCTGTCGGCGCCGCGCGCCGCTCTCCTGCACGGCCGGGTGGCCGACGCGCTGTCCCAGACGGACCCGCAGGCGATGCGGTCGCGGCCGTACGTGGTGGCCACGCACCTGCTGGCCGCCGCCGAGCACGGCAGCGCCCGCGCCCGGGTGGGCGCGGCGGCGGACGCGGCCGTGCTCGCCGCGCAGCACGCACTGGCCGGACTGGCGCACCGCGAGGCGGTCACCTGGTACCAGCGGGCGCTCGGCCTGCTGCACGACTCCCCCGGCGGCACCGTGGAACGGCGGGCCGAGCTGCTGGTCGACTGCGGCCGGGCGATGTGGCTGGCCGGGCACCCCGAGGCCAGGCGGACGCTGCTCGACGCGGCGGCGCTGGCCCGCGAGTGCGGGCGGCACGACCTGGTCGTCACCGCGGCGCTCAGCGGCAACCGGGGCTCCAGCATCTCGCCCGCGCCCGACCGGCAGCGGATCGAGCTGCTGACCGAGGCGCGCAAGGTGGTCGACTCCACCGACGTCAGCACCAGGGCGCTGCTGGCCGCCCAGCTCGCCTCCGAGCTCATCTGGGCGCCCGACGGGGAGCGGCGCTTCGCGCTGAGCGACGAGGCGGTCGCGCTGGCCCGCAAGTCCGGCGACCCGCGCACGCTGGCCGGCGTGCTGGGCATGCGCAGCCTGACCATCATCCCGGCCGACCCGCTGCACCAGCGCCACCGCGACGGTGACGAGATGCTGGAGGCGGCCCGCAGGACGGGTGACGACCTGGTGCTGTTCCACGCGTACATGCAGCGCACTCCCCCGGTACTCGACGGCGGCGACGCGGCCAAGGCCGCCCTGCTGCTCGACCAGGCGGAGGAGCTGGCGCGCCGGCTCGGGCAGCCCCAGCTCACCTGGCTGATCGGCTACTCCAAGGCCGGCCTGACCCTCATGCAGGGCGACCTGGCCCAGGCCGAGTCGGAGGCGGAGTCGGCGCTGCGGCTGGGCTCGCAGATCGGCTACCGCCTGGACGCGATGGCCTTCTACTCCGAGCAGATCGCCGAGATCAGGCGGCTGCAGGGACGGCTGTGGGAGCTGCGCGACCGGCTGCGCAAGGCCGGCCGGGCGCCGCGGGCCGACCCGGTGCACGCGGTGCTGCGGTACCTGTGCGAGCTCGACGACGAGGAGGCCGGCCCGCTGCTGGACCGCATCCTCGCCTACGGGGGCGCCACGCCGCCGCGCAACATGGCCCACAGGCCCGCCCTCGACAACCTCGCCGTGGCCGCCGCGCGGCTGGGCCGGTCCGAGCTGGCCGCGACGCTGTACGACGCGCTGGCCGCCGACGGCGAGACGTTCGGGCACGGCACGGTGGCCCACCACTGCGGGCACCACTACCTGGCCCACCTGTGCCTGGCGATGGGCGAGCCGGCCAGGGCGGCCGCGCACTTCGAGGCGGCGGCCGAGGTGCACGAGCGGCAGGGGGTGCCGCTGATGCTGGCCGAGTCGCTGCTCGACTGGGCCGGGCTGCTGGACTCGGGCGAGGTGTCCGGGCCGAAGGGGGCGGATCTGCGCGGGTGGTGCCGTACGTTGCTGGCGGGCCGGGGGGCGCTGCTGCTGGAACGGCGCCTGTCCGCGTAGGTCAGGGTGTCAGCGTAGGTCAGGGGGCGGCCGGACGGAGGGAGAGCGTCCGACCGGCCTCGATGGCCTCGCGCACGCTCTTGGCCAGCGTCTGCTCCAGCGCGTCGCCGTGCGCCTCCAGTTCGCGCATCCCGTCGGCGTCGTCGGTGTGCGCCAGCAGCGCCCGGTACTTGTCGTTGTCGGCCAGCGCCGCCTGCGCCCTGAGCGCCGCGTCGGCCTCCTGGACCCGGCGGGCGTACCGTTCCAGGCTCTGGACCCGGGCCGTCACGGACGCCACCGAGCGGCGCAGCGCCTCCTGCTGCGGCTCCAGCACGGCCCGCAGCTCGGGCGTCACGACGCCCCGCATGGCGCGGTCCTGTTCGTGCTGCAACTGGGTCTGGACCCGCAGCAGCAAGGCGATCTCCCAGATCTGCCGGGGCAGCAGCACCTCGTTGGCCAGCCCGTCCAGCAGCCGCTGGTACATGACCTGCGAGGTGTAGACGGACATGACCGCCCTTCTGCCGCGTTCCAGGAGGGCCCTGGCGGGCGGCGACAACTCCGGCACCAGCACGAACCGGTCGCGGTAGGCGGCGCGCGACGCGCCCAGCCCGAGCCTGGGGATGAAGGAGTCGATGACGACCAGTCGTTCCCGCTCGCTCAGGCCGGGGTCGGTGACGAGGTCGACGGTGCGCTTGACGTGCTCGCGTTCCCTGGCCAGCAGGACGCGCTCCTCGTCCGCCGCCGACCTGCGGCGCCGCAGGTCGTGGACGACCACCACCCCGCACAGGCCGATCACGGCGAGCAGGACGGCGGCGACCGTGGCGGCGGGGCCGCTCGTCACGTACACGAGGAGGGTGCCGGCCAGGACCGTGACGACGAACACGACCGAGACCAACGCGTATCCGCAGCCCTTGGCCACACCGTCTCCCTCTGAGCGAGTTCCCGAAGTGCCCTGAGGGTCACAATAGCCCGCTATTTCCGGCAGATCACGGCATAGCGGGATGTGTTGGGATCAGCGGAGGTAGGAGGCGCCGTTGAGGTCGAGCACCGTCCCGCTCGCCCATTCCGCCGCCGGGGAGGCCAGGTAGAGCACCGCCGCGGCGATCTCCTCCGGCCGCGCGACCCGGCCGAACGGGCTCTGCGCCCGGATGGCGGCGCCGCCCGGGCCCTTGAGGTGCTCGCTCACCATGTCCGTCTCGACGAACCCCGGCGCCACGGTCGCCACCGCGATGCCGCGCGGGGCCAGGGCGATGGCCAGCGACTGGGCCAGCGCGTTCATGCCCGCCTTGCTCGCGCCGTACGCCGGGCTGTCGGGCTCGCCGCGGAAGGCTCCGCGCGAGGAGACGTTGACGATCCGCCCGCCGTCCTGCATGTGCCGCAGCGCGCACCAGGTCAGGTTGGCCGCGCCCACCAGGTTCACGTCCAGGGTGCGGCGCCAGGCGTCCTGCCACTCGTCGTAGGACAGCTCGGCGATGGGGTGGTGCAGGTAGACGCCCGCGTTGTTCACCAGGACGTCGATCCCGCCGCCCAGCGCCGCCGCGGCCTCGTCCGCCATGCTCCTGACGCCCTCGGGGTCGGCGAGGTCGGCCCTGACGACCGCGTGGCCGTGCCCGGGCAGCTCGGCGAGCAGGCTGTCGGCCTCCTTGGCGGAGTCGCGGTGATGGATCGCGACCCGGTCTCCCGCCGCGGCGAAGGCCGCCGCGACGGCTCGGCCGATGCCCCTCGACGCTCCCGTGACAAGTACTCCACGTCCACTCATCCACCGCACCCTAGGGGACGGGCTTGTCCGGGTTTCCGGCGGGTGCGGCGGTGTGCGGCTCTTGGGTCGTTTGTGGTGGATCCGCCGCGAGCCGGCGCCACCCTACGATGGACACCATCCCCTGAACCAGGAGTCGCCGTGTCCGCACCCTCCGGCGCCACGGCCGGAACATGGTCCGCGGGCGTCGCGTCGGCATACGAGCTGGGCCGGCCGCTGCGGCCCCCGGTGTGCGCGGCCCGCGGCGAGCTGGGCCGGATCTGGCGGCTCGACACCGCCGCCGGCACGTGGGCGGTCAAGGAACTGCCGGTGCCCGTCGAGGAGCACGAGGTGCCCGGCGACCTCGCCTTCCAGTTCGCGGCGGCGGCAGCGGGCGTCCGGCTCCCGCAGCCGCGCCTGACGACGTGGGGCGCGGTGCCGCACGAGGGGTGCCGCGTGTACGCGTGGGTGGACCTGGTGGGCGACAAGACGGGTGGTGGGACGGGCCGGGAGACGGGCGCGGAGGCAGGCGCGGCTCAGGCCTCAGGCGCGCGTCCGGAGGTCGGTGGGGAGGGTGCATGGGGTGGGTGCGGGCCTTGGAGCGGCTTCTGCCTGGGCTGATCGCGCTCGGCGCCCTTGTCGTTCCGTCCGGCACCACCTCCCTGGAGACCTGCGACTGCGACGTCAACATGGAGAACGTGCGGCGGGCCCTGGACGGCGGTGTGGTGGTGCTGGACCGGGAGAACTGTGGTCCGGCGCGGCCGGGCTGGGAGCTGGCGAAGATCCTGGCCGACCTCCCATTCGCCGACGCGGCGCGGGCGTGGCGGGCCTATCGGGACGAAGACGGTCCCCTGACCCGCGCCCGCATCGACGCCCTGTTCGCCACCCGCGACACCACCTGAGGCAGCACCGGCTGCTCCCTCGAAGATCCAGTCAACCGGACTCGCTCCTGGAACGTCCCAATACTGCCGTCTTCGACCAGGAGCCCCGACATGGCCTTTCCGCCCCAGCCGCCGCCAGGCCCGTACGGTCCCGCGCGACCACCGCAAGGTCCTTTCGGTCCTGGGCGACCGCCGCAAAGCCCGTACGGTCCCCCGCGGCAGCCCCATGGTCGTGGCGGGCCTCCACCGCAGTACGGTCAGCGGCCACCACCGTCGCCGCTGTCGTCTGTCCAGCCGTCGTCGCCTTTCCCGTCCAACGTGGCGTTGATCGTGCTGCTCGCGGTCGGTGTCCCGTTGCTGCTCCTCAGCGGGGGCGCGGCCGTGGCGATGGTGCTGACGGACACCGGCGGGGGCCCGGTGGCCGACGGGGCGAACCTGGTCATTCCGTCTCGCGAGCCGCTCGGGAACCCGTCTGCGCAGGACACGACCGATCCGGCCGCCGGTCAGGCGGGACAGGACGCGGCCGGGCAGGCGGTACAGGACCCGACCGGGCAAGCCGTACAGGACTCGGCTGGGCCGGCGGGGCGGGGGCCGGTTGCGGTGGGTGAGGCGGTCGCGTTGGCGGGGCGTACACCCGGCCTGCGAATGAGCGTGACCGTGAACCAGGTGGTCGCCGCGGCCACCCCAGCCTCCGACCTGCTCAAGCCGAAGGCGGGCGCCAAGCTGGTCGCCGTCGAGGTCACGCTCGCCAACACCAGCCAGGCCGTCTACGGCGACGCGCCGTCGAACGGCGCCTGGCTCATCGACACCCAGGGCCAGCAGTACCGCTCCACCGTCTACACGGTCCGCGAGGGCCAGAGCTTCGGCGGCAGCGCGACGATCAACGCGGGCGACTCGCGCAAGGGGATGATCGTGTTCGAGGTGCCGGAGGGCGCGGTGCCGGCGAAGTTCCAGTTCGCGCTGGACAGCGGGTTCGCCGAGCAGAAAGGCGAGTGGACGTTGTCATGACAGGCGTCGCCGGTCCTGCGTGGCCCGGACGCGCATCATTGACCCGCACACAGGCACCTGGGACAGGCGGCGTCAGCGGCCGCGGAGGATCAGGCGGGCCAGGCGGCGTGGGCGTTTGCGGCGGAAGTCCGCTCGTTCGTTGACCCGTGGGTACGGCTCCGCCGGCACCGGCACCCCGAGGAACGCGCACAGCGGCCCCCACCCGTCCCCCGCCTCGAACACCAGCAGCCGCTCGGCCGCGATCGTGGCCTTCACCTCGGCGATGTGCCGCTCGAACACCTCGATGACGTGGTCACGGTCGTCGAGGCGGCCGTCGAAGACGGGGTCGATGAAGGTCGCCCTGGTCATGCGCGGGAAGAGGGCGAAGTCCGGGGCCCGCCAGGCCACGAGCCGGCTGATCATCCGGCGGTGCGGCGGCGGGCGGCGCTGGTCCAGGAAGGCACGGAAGATCGTCTCGCTGACGCTGTCGTACCAGCGGCCCGGGTCGCGGACGGTGAGGATGACCTTGGCGTCGGGGTGGTGGGCGGCCAGTTCGCGCCAGTACGCGGCGGCGGGCCAGTCGACGGCGGACCGGAATCCGGCGAACACCGCGTCCCAGTCGCGGGAGCGGCCCTCGCCGACGTCGAGCCACTGCCGCACCCGGTACGGCTCGGCGATGACGGTCGACATGTGGTAGCAGGGCCCGAAACCCAGGAGTTCGAGTGCCGCCTGCAGGGACCTGGTGCCCGTACGGCCGAATCCGGCGCCGAAGACCTTCACGTCAGGCTCGTCTCTGATCCGCCTCTGATGTGAATCCCGTTATATGACGACATTGGGCAATAGGCCACTGCTGTGATGAGGAGCCGAGCATGCTCTTCCCGACCGCCCTGCTCGACGCGCTGCGGGCCGCCCCCGCGACGCCGGCGTTCGAGCACGGAGCCGGGACCGTCACGCGCGGCGAGTTGCTGGAGCTGATCCGGCGGCTGGCGGACGCGCTGCGCGAGGCCGGGGTGGGCCCCGGCCGGGCGGTCGCCGTCAGGACCGAGGTGACGCCGGAGGCGTTCGCCGCCCACATGGCCGCGCACGTCCTGGGCTGCCGGGTCGTCGGCATCCGCCCCGGGTACCCGCCGGGGCAGCTCGACCACGTGCTCGGCATGGGGATGGACGCCGTCATCGTGGACCCGGCGACGGCCACGCCCCGGCTGCTCCGCGCCGGGGCGCCGCTCTCGCTCGGTCCCGTGCCCGGGGCGACGGACCTGCTGGCTCATCCTGTCCGCCGTACGACCGCGCCGCCGGTCGTGGTGGCGCGGGCGGACGACGTGGCGGCGCTGACCTTCACCAGTGGCAGCACCGGCCGCCCCAAGGGCTGCGCGATCACCTACCGCGCGCTCACCGAGCACTGGGCCTGGCAGCCGCGCGTCTGGGGCCCGATGGCGGCCGCCCTCGCGCGGGGGTTCGAGCGTTATCTCCTGTTCGGCACGCTCGCGAGCATGGTGGTGCTGGAGTTCCTGGCCCCGTGCCTGCTGGGCGGGGGCACGGCGGTCATCCCCGAGGACGACGGGCGGCCGCTGTTCCCGTACGCGATCGAGCGCCACCGGATCACCGGCTCGATCATCACCGTGCCGCGCCTGGCGGCGATGCTGGAGCTGGTGGACACGGCGGACGTGTCCAGTCTGCGGGCGCTGATGGTGTCGGGCTCGCCGATCGGCCCGCGCCGGCTGGCCGCGGCGGCCGAGCGGCTCGGCCCGGTCGTCTACCAGGGGTACGGGCAGACCGAGGCGGGCAACGTCGCCATGCTCACCCCCGAGCACATCGCCGCCGGCGTCGTGGCCCCGGTCGGGCGGCCGCATCCGGGGGTCGAGCTGAGCGTGCGCGACGAGGACGGCCTGGAGCTGCCGCCGGGGCGGACGGGCGAGGTACACGTACGCAGCCCGTACGTCATGGCGGGCTACTGGGGCGACGAGCGGGAGACCCGCGACACGCTGCGGGACGGCTGGCTGCGCACACGCGACCTCGGCCACGTGGACGCGGACGGCTTCCTGCACCTGGCGGGCCGCACCCGCGACGTGATCATGGTGAACGCGATGGTGGTGTACGCGGGCCCGATCGAGCGCGCGCTGACCGGCCATCCCGGCGTGGCCGAGGCGTACGTGGCGGGCGCGCCCGACGAGGGCACCGGGGAGGCCGTGCACGCGTTCGTGGTGCCCGCGCCGGGACGGGTGCCGGACCGGGCCGCGCTGTGCGAGCTCGTACGCGCGGAGCTCGGCGAGGACAGCGTGCCCAAGACGATCACGATGGTCCCCGGCGTGCCGGTGGCCACCAGCGGCAAGCCCGACAAACGAGCCCTGCTCGCCCAGTACGGCACAAGTGCCCCCTGAGCAATCGGGCAAGTCCCCCCGGGTGCCTCTGAGCAATCTCTGATAATCGCCCGCCCACACTGATGTTGCCCTTTCCATCACTTACGTCGCAACGGAGGCGTCAGTGCCGGACAACTCCCTGGACTACCTGGTGATCGGCGCCGGCCCCGCCGGCCTTCAGCTCGGCCACTTCCTGCACGAAGCGGGCCGCGACTACCTGATCCTCGAAGCGAGCGAGGCTCCCGGCCGCTTCTTCCGCACCTTTCCCCGCCACCGCACGCTCATCTCGATCAACAAGAAGCACACCGGCTGGGACGACCCCGAGCTCAACCTGCGGATGGACTGGAACTCGCTGCTCTGCGACGACCCCGGCCTGCTGTTCACCCGTTACAGCGACCGCTACTTCCCCGCCGCCGACGACCTGGTCCGCTACCTCGGCGACTTCGCCCGGGCGCGCGGCCTGCGCGTCTCCTGCGACTCCCGCGTGGTGCACATAGAGCGGCCGGAGAAGTTCCTGGTGACGGTCGAGGACGGCACCACGTACGAGGCCGCGCGGGTCATCGTGGCGACCGGCGTGATGAAGCCCAACATCCCGCCCATCCCGGGCATCGAGACGGCCGACACCTACGCGGAAGCCTCGACCGACCCGGCCGACTACATCGGCCAACGCGTGCTCATCATCGGCAAGGGCAACTCGGGCTTCGAGACGGCCGACAACCTGATCGAGACCGCCGCGGTCATCCACGTGGCGGGCCCCCACTCGCTGCGCATGGCCTGGCGCACCCACTACGTCGGGCATCTAAGGGCGATCAACAACGGCCTCCTGGACACCTACCAGCTCAAGTCGCAGAACGCCCTGCTCGACGGCGACGTCAGGCGGGTGGAGCGGCAGGCGGACGGCACGTACCTGGCGACGGTGGCCTTCGCCCGGGTCAACGAGGTCACCAAGGACATCCCGTACGACCGGGTGATCGTCTGCACCGGCTTCCGCTTCGACGCCTCGATCTTCGCCGCGGGCTGCCGCCCCGAGCTGGTGATCGACGGCAGGTTCCCGGCGCTGACGCCCGCGTACGAGTCGGTCAGCGTGCCGGACCTCTACTTCGCCGGCACCCTGACCCAGTCGCGCGACTTCCGGCGCGGCACCAGCGGCTTCATCCACGGCTTCAGGTACGGCGCCCGCGCCCTGCACCGCATCATGGAGTCCCGCTACCACGACGTCCCCTGGCCGGCCAGGGAGCTGCCCGCGGACCCGGCCGCGCTCGCGGCGGCGGTCGTCGAGCGGATCAACCGCACCTCGGCCCTGTGGCAGCAGTTCGGCCTGCTGGCCGACATGATCGTGCTGGACGGCGAAGGCGGGGCCCGCTATCTGGAGGAGGTTCCGTTCGACCTCCAGGGCCCGCCGGTCGGCGACCGCGGCCACTTCGCGATCACCCTGGAGTACGGCCCCCACCACGACGCGTACGACCCGTTCGACATCGCGGTCGGCCGCATCGCCCAGAGCGACGCCGCCAGGGCGCACGAGGGCCACTACCTGCATCCGGTCGTGCGCCACCACTTCCCCGGCGAGCCCGTGGCCGCCCACCACATCACGGAGAACCTGGAGAACGAGTGGAACTCCGCCGAGGTGCACGTCGAGCCCCTGCGGGCCTTCTTCGCCCGCCGCACCGCCCCGGTCCCGAGGTGAGCGTCGTACGAACCGTCCCGGGGTGGATGGCGAGCCGAATCGTGGCCATGCGGGGCCGTCTGTTCGCCCGGATCAACGGCGAGGAGGGCATCACGGTGCCGGGCGACCTGATCGGCGTGGAGCGGTTCAGGGAGGTCTACGCGCATCCGGCCGCCGGCGGGCGCAGCAAGGGGGCGGCGCTGTCGGACCTGTTCTGGTACTGGCTGGCGCCCGGCCCCGAGATGCACCAGGAGCACCTGGAGGCGGGCGAGCGGTACGAGGCCGTGGCGCGCGTCACCCGGGCTCTGCTCGTGGTGCCGCGCGCCGGGGCCGAGGAGCTGGCCCGCCGCTGCGCGGCCCGGGCCCTGGCGGACGTGCGCGGCCTGGTCCGGCTGCGGGACCTGATGATGCCGCTGTGGGCGGAGTTCGCGTACGAGCTCGTCTTCGCCGAGCCCTGCCCGCGCCGGGCGCGTGACCTGATCGCGGCCAACGCGGACGACGTCGTCAGCTCGCTCAAGTGCACGGGCCTGCGGCACATGCGCCGCCGCCTGCGCCTGACCGCCTACCTCCTCGACCGGCTCGGCCGGGTACGGGTGCCGCTCCCCGCGGGCCTGTCACCCACGCAGCAGGCGTACTACCTGCAAGGGGCCTTCTTCAACACCGCCGTCGTGCAGTTGTCGGAGGCCATGGCGCACCTGCTGCTGGTCCTCGCCCAGCATCAGGAGGCGCAGGAGCGGGTGCGCGCGGGCGACGACGGCTACCTGGACCAGGTGATGGCCGAGACGCTGCGGCTCTATCCGCTGTTCGGCATCGCCCACCGCGTCACCACCGGCGACATCGAGCTCGACGAGCGCACCACGATCCCGGCCGGCTCGGTGCTCTGCTTCGACTATCCGGCGTTCCACCGCGCCGGCTTCGCCGACCCCGACCGGTTCGATCCGGGCAGGTTCGACCCGGACCGCGCCGACCGGCCGGTCAAGGAGCTCAACCACATCCCGTTCGGCATCGCGGCCAACCGGCCGTGCCCGGCCCGGCGGCTGGCGCCGATCGCCATGCGGGTGGTGGCGCGGGAGGTCCTGGCCCGTTACGTCCTGGACTCCTCCGTGTCCCACACCCGATCCCTGCCCAGCCGCGGCCCCTGCCTGCTCACCCCGCTCGGCGCCCGGCACCGTCCCGGTCGGGCGCTGGCGTACCTGCGCGTACGCGACCGCTGGGAGGACGTCTGGCGCGGCCTGACGCAGCTCGTCCTCGGCGCCTACATGGTCTGGGACGCGCGCCGGCGGCGGCTGTGCGAACGCCACTTCGCCTCCGCAGAGGAGAACCCGTATGCCCGTCCTGGCTCTGACCGTCGCGGCTCCTGACGCGAACCTCGAGCTCGTCCTGAAGGTCATGCCCGCCCTGGTCGTCCTGCTCATCACCGCGGCGGTGTGCGGGCGGCTGGCGCTCTTGGTGATGCAACCGCGCGTGCTCGGCGAGATGGTCGCCGGCGTGCTGCTCGGGCCGACGCTGTTCGGCTGGCTGTTCCCCGAGGCCCAGGCCGCCCTCTTCCCGCCGGAGGTGCGCCCGATCCTGTACGTGCTCAGCACGATCGGCCTGACCCTCTACATGTTCCTGGTCGGGGCCGGGATCGACCACACCTCCAGGACGCCCGGCGAGGTGCGCAAGGCGGCCGTGCTGGCCACGTCGGGGATCGTCCCCTCGCTGCTGCTCGGCTTCGGCGCCGGCCTGCTGCTGCACAGCCTGCTGTCGCGTCCCGACGTGCCGCCCTTCCAGTTCGCGCTGTTCGTCGGGGGCGCGCTGTCGCTGACCGCCTTCCCGATGCTGGCCAGGATCCTGTACGAGCGCGGCCTGGAGAACACCCCCATCGGCCGGCTCACCCTGCTGGCCGCCTCCATCGACGACGCCCTGGCCTGGTGCCTGCTGGCCATCCTGTCGGCCATGCACCTGGGCACGGGCACCTCCAGCGCGCTGCTCACCATCGGCCTGACCGCGACCTTCGCCCTCGTCATGCTCAAGGTGGTCGCCCCCATGCTGCGCCCCCTGGGCCGGAGCGTGGCGCGCACCGGCCGGCTCGGCCCGACCGGCGTGTACGTCGTCATCCTCGTCCCGCTCACGGCCGGCTGGCTGACGGACTGGATCGGCGTGTACGCGGTCTTCGGCGGCTTCTTCGCGGGCCTGGCGATGCCGCGCGACCCCAAGTTCCGCGAGGTGCTGCACGGCCGCATGATGGAGATCGTCTCGACCCTGCTGCTGCCCACGTTCTTCACATTCTCCGGGCTGAACACGCAGCTCGGCGGCATCGCGGGCGGCTCGATGCTGCTGGCGTTCGGGCTGATCCTGCTGGCCGGGTTCTGCGGGAAGTACTTCGGCTGCTCGCTGGCGATGCGCTGGATCGGGTTCGGCCGGCGGGAGGCGTACGCGGTGGGGGCGCTCATGAACGCCCGTGGCCTGATGATCCTCATCTTCATCAACATCGGCCTGGCTCAGGGCATGATCACGCAGGAGCTGTTCTCCATGCTCGTGCTCGTGGCCGTGCTGACCACCGCCGGGGCGCTGCCGCTCTACAAGCTGGCCCTGCCCGAGCGCCTGGAGCGGAGCGCCACGGCCGCGCCGCCCGTGCCCGCGACGGCCGACGTCCGGTCCAATTCGTCGTGATCGCCGAGGTAGGGGCCGCCCTGCGGTCCGATCGAACCAGTGGACCTGGAAAATGCCGGGCGGTGGTGAAACGGTTGTGCCGTGGCTGGGACACCGGGCGCGGCCGACCTGCCCTCCCGTCGGCTGCTGCTCGTCGAGGACGACCGCGAGCTGGGAGACATGCTGGCCGCCCTGTTCACCGAACAGGGCTACACGGTCGACGTCGCGCTGGAGGGGCAGCGAGGGCTGCATCTGGGGCTGAGCCGCGCGTACGACGTGCTCATCGTCGACCGCGGCCTGCCCGCGCTCGACGGCCTCGACCTGCTGCGCCGGCTGCGGCGGCAGGCGGTCACCGCGCCGGTGCTGCTGCTGACCGCGTTCGGCTCGGTCTCCGACCGGGTCGACGGGCTGGACGCGGGCGCCGAAGACTATCTCGTCAAGCCGTTCGAGATCGACGAGCTGCTCGCCAGGGTGCGCGCGCTCAGCCGGCGCAACCTCGACCAGGCCATGCTCCTGCCGCTCGGCGCGGGCTGGCTGGACGCCGAGTCCCACATCGTCAGGCTGCCCAGCGGGGAGCAGGTGACGCTGTCGGGGCAGGAGTGCAAGCTGCTCAGCGCGCTGGCCGCCCGCCCGCGGCAGGTGCACACCCGCAGGTCGCTGCGCCAGCGGGTCTTCGACGGCGCGAGCAAGGAGTCGATCGTGGACACCTACGTCTACTACCTGCGCAACAAGCTCGGCTCGGGCGTCGTGCGCACCGTGCGAGGTGTGGGCTACCGCCTGGGTGACTTATGAGCGTCACCGCGCCCGGCCGCCCCAGGGCGGCCGGCGGCGACCGGCCCAGGAAGCGCGATCCCGACCGGCGGCTGCTCGTGCGGGCCCGCCGCCGCATCACCGTGCAGGTGGCCGGCGCGATCTCCGTGATGCTGGCGCTGGGCGGCGTGCTGGTCTACTGCGTCATGCTGCACGGCCAGAGCGCCTCGGCCGGGCGCGAGCTGGCCGCCGCGGCCCGGAGCTCCCCCGTCGCGCACCCGCCGCCCTGCGTGTGGCTGTACGAGGTGCGCGCCGACGGCACCGTGCTCAGCTCCCCCGGCGCGCCCGCGGTCCTGCCCGTGCGGGCGGCACTCGGCGCGGGGCCGGCGCTGACGCGGGTGACCGCGGGCGGGCGCGACTACCTGATCCACACCCGCGCGCGCGGCGGCACGATCGTGCAGGCGGCCATGGACCTGCGCTACCAGGCCGCGGAACGGGAGCGGCTGCTGCGCACGCTGCTCGGCGACGAGGTGGCCGGCCTGCTGGCCGCGTTGCTGGTCGGCCAGGTGGTCTCCCGCCGCGCGATCGCCCCGCTGGGCGAGGCGCTGGCCCGCCAGCGGCGCTTCGCCGCCGACGTCAGCCACGAGCTGCGCTCCCCGCTGACCCGGCTGCACACCCGCGCGCAGTTGCTGTCGCGCCGCATGCGCGGCGGCACCGACCCCATCCTGCTCAGCGACGAGGTGGACCAGCTCGTCGACGGCACCAGGCAGCTCGGCGAGGTGGTCGAGGACCTGCTGCGGGCGGCCAGGTTCAAGCAGTTGCGCGGCCCGTTCGGCCCGGTGGACCTGGCCGTGCTGGCCGCCGAGCTGGCCGCGGCCGAGAACGCCAGGGCCACGGTGCAGCGGGTGGCCGTCGAGGTGCGCTGCGACGGGCCCGGCGAGCCGGTCGTGCGCGGGGTGGAGTCCGCGCTGCGCCGGGTGCTGTCGGCGCTGCTGGACAACGCGCTGAGCCACACAGGACCGGGCGGGCACGTCTGGCTGACCCTGTCGAGCGGCCCCGACTCGGTGCTGCTCACGGTCAGGGACGACGGCGCGGGCCTGGATCCCCGGGACGCCGAGCGGCTGTTCACCCGGTTCGAGGGCGCCCGGTTCGGGCTGGGGCTGGCGCTCGTACGGGAGGTCGTGGACGGCCACGACGGCACGATCACCGCTGACGGGCGGCCGGGCGGCGGCGCCACGTTCACCGTGCGGCTGCCCGCCTACCGCGCCGGCGCGGACGGGGAGACGCCGGAGTCGGCCTGGCGCGGGTATCACCCGCCGCTGCCCGGGTAATGGCCGGGAACGGCCGGGAGGAGTCAGGCCCTCCCGGCCGCCCGCGGCTACCTGGCCGGCACGTACTCGTACGCGCCGGCCTCGATGCCTCCGTCCGAGCCGATCGCGACGCCGTTCAGCGCGATCTCCCCGTACGCCTGGCGGCCCAGCCCGATCGCCCTGCTGCCGGCAAGCAGCTGGAGCGGGCGGGCCGGGTCGAACTGGGGATCTTCGAAGACGTTGCCGACGCCGTCGTCGCCGAGCTGGTACTGCGTGCCTTCCAGCACGTTGTAGGAGTTCGCGGCCCCGGTGATGCCGGGCCCGTATGCGCTCTTCTTGGCGGCGTAGATGGCGTTCTGGGTCATGGTCAGGTGCTCGTTCGTGCAGTTCGAGTCGCAGACCACGCCTTCGGCGTCCTCGTTCGGCAGGTTGACCGAGTTGTTCCTGAAGATGGTGCGCAGCACGGGGCCGTTCACGTCCGGCGCATGGTCCGGGGTCTCCTTGAACGGCCCCCTGGTGACGAGCCCTCCTCTGGTGCGCGTGCCGTAGATCTCGTTGTACTCGAACACGTTGTCCGAGACGCCGTCCGGGTCCTTGGTCTCGCCCGTCGGCTCCCTGTCGGTGCCGAGTTCGGTGAAGGTGTCGTTGTCCACCGAGGTGTTGTGGTGCACCCAGGTGCGCGAGCCCTTGAAGATCTCGACGGCCGCGCCGTCCCAGACGTAGTCGTAGCTCTGCGCGATCGAGCCCCTGATGTCGTTCCAGGAGATCTCGGAGTCGTCGCCGTGCACCAGGATGGCGAAGGCCCCGGCGTCGTCGTCGGCGTACTCCTCGCCCATCTCCTCGGCGTCGGTGTTGACGCTCATGACGTTGTTGTCGACGAAGTCGTTGGCGTTGATCGAGGTGTAGCGGGCCTGCTCGTCGATGTAGACGCCCGCCGACGAGCCGGTGAAGTAGTTGTTCTTGAGGAAGTTGTGGTCGCCCTCCACCGTCACCCCCGACCACAGGCAGCGCTGCGCGCCCTTGACGCCGACCTGCACGTTCAGCAGCTCGATGTAGTCGCCGGAGAGCAGGACGCACGAGTAGGCGGGGCCCGCCTTGATGATGGGCCTGGCGCCGCTGCCGTAGGCGTCCACGGTGATGGGGTCGTCCTCGTCGCCGGACTCGGAGACCACCAGTTGCTCCGACCACGACGATCCGCGGCGCAGCAGCAGCTTGGAGCCGGGGGTCAGGTCGGCCGCGTTGGCCTTGGCCAGCGTGCGCCAGGCGGTCGCCTCGGAGGTGCCGTTGGCGGTGTCGCGCCCGGAGACGCTGTCGACGTAGTAGGTGGCGGGATCCGCGGCCGCGGCCGCAGGGGCGCTCACCAGGCCCGCGGCCAGCAGCGTGCCTACGGCCACGCCCGCCGCGCACGCCCTCCAGCCGGACACTCGTTCTCCTCTCATGTCAGGACTCCCCGGTGATCAGGGACATGGCCAGCCTGGGGTCGAAGCTGCCGGCGGGGATGTCGTCGATGAACCCGCACTCCCCGTCGGAGTCACCCGGCACCTTGATCCAGAACAGGTACTCGGCCCCGCTCGTCTGCCGCACCGGAGGGGTGCCGAGCTTGCGGTCCGGCGGGTTGCACCAGTTGTCGCCGGGGGTGTCGTCCTCGTACGGGCCCTTGCCGTTCCTGCTCGTGTCGATCACGTACTTCTTCGCGCCCACCGTGCCGGGAAGGAGGCCGTTGACCGCGACGGCGTACTGCTCGCTGACGGCGGTGGTGAGGTAATTGGATACGTTTACCGAAAAGCCGCGCGTGTTGGCGACACCCGACTCCACCAGCTTCTCCGCCATGAAATTCGGCGTCCGCCAGGTGGCGTTGGCCGCGTCGAGGTACACCCACGTGTTCGGCGCGTGCGTGCTCAGCACCTGGGTGGCGTCCAGCAACATCCGGTACTGGTCGTCGGGGTTCTTCGGCGGGTTCAGGTCGGCCACGCACGGGGCGGCGGCGATCGCGTCCGGCTCCAGCACCACGATGGCGTGGCGGTTGCCGATCGCCTTGGCGAAGTCGGTGATCCAGGCGTGGTAGCCGGCGGCGTCGCCCGCGCCTCCGCCCGAGAACAGCGCGCAGGCGTCGCGGTTGGGGATGTTGTAGGCCACCAGCATCGGCAGCTTGTCCGCGGCCTGCGCCGCGCCCACGTACGTGTCCACGGCCTTGGTGATGTCGGGGAACCAGTTGCCGAACCAGTCGAAGATCGGCTTGCTGCCGATGGCGTCCATGATGGGCCCGCTCTCGGGCCTGCCGCCGTTCTCGGAGGCCCAGCGGGCCGGGTTCGACTTCGGGTTGACGTACAGCGCGGTCGGGCGGGTCGTCTGCGTCTCCATCAGCGAGACGTTGTCGAAGCGGACGACCGGCGTGCCGCCGGAACCGCCGAGCTGGAAGGTCACCTCGGCCGCGGTGGCGCCCGCCTGGGCGGCCGTGAACGGGAAGGTGTAGCGCTTGCTCGTCGTGGTCAGCGGCACGTCCGTGGCCAGCGACTGGTTGCTGCTCGGGGTGGCGGTGTACTGGACCGTGGCCTTGGCGGTGAAGGCGGCGGTGGAGTACGCGTCGAAGGAGAGGGTGTAGCTCTTGCCCGGGTTCAGGGCGGCGGCGGTGGGCGAGGCCACCATCGCGTCCCAGGGGTTGGCCACGTTCTGCCGGACCTGGACCCGCATGGCTTGCTGCTCGAGCGTGACGGTGGTCTGCCCGAGAGCGGCCCAGGGGGCGGTGGTGGTGTCGAAGGTGCCGTTCGCGATGAGCTGGGCCGCGGCAGAGGCGGGGGCCGGGGCGGCGATGACGCCGCCGGTGAGGGTGGCGGCGGTCAGGGTCGCGGCCAGTGCCGCGCGTCTTGCCGATAACAAGCGCACGTGGTGCCCTTTCTGAGGGAGGTACGACTCGGCGATGATCATTGCCGACTCCCTCTGACACGGTCAAGTGACCGAGTCACGCGCACCCCGCGACCGCGAAACCGCCGATCCCCGCCCCCTATATCCGGATATAGGGGGCACCGCCGGTGTCTCAGCCCTCGGCCTCCTCCACCGCCTTCAGCACGGCGTCCGCGATCGAGCGCGGATCGACGCCGAAATGCTCGCGTACGGACTCGCGCGTGCCCGACAGCCCGAAGCCGTCGGTGCCGAGCGAGGTCCACGGCCGCTGGACGAAGGGGGCGATCTGGTCGGGCACGGCCCGCATCCAGTCGCTGACGGCGATCACGGGCCCCCGCGTGCCGGCCATGGCCTGGCGCAGGTAGGGCACGCCGGTGGCGGTCATCGCGTCGCGGCGCAGCTCGCTCCACGAGGTGACCGACCAGACGTCCACGCCCAGCCCGTACTCCTCCTCCAGCAGCCGCTGCGCCTCCAGCGCCCAGTGGATCGCGGTGCCGCTGGACAGCAGGTGGGCCTGCCCGCCGCCCTCGCGGTAACGGTAGATGCCCTTGAGTATGCCCTCCTCGACGCCTTCCGGCATCGCGGGCTGCGGCATCGGCTCGTTGTAGACGGTCAGGTAGTAGAACACGTCCTCGGCCGCCGGGCCGTACATCCGCCTGAGCCCGTCCCGCACGATCACGCCCACCTCGTACGCGAACGCCGGGTCGTAGGCCAGGCAGGCGGGGTTGGCGGAGGCGAGCAGCTGGGAGTGCCCGTCCGCGTGCTGCAGCCCCTCGCCCGTCATCGTGGTGCGCCCCGCCGTGGCCCCGACGAGGAACCCCCTGCCGAGCTGGTCGGCCAGCGCCCACATCTGGTCGCCCGTGCGCTGCCAGCCGAACATCGAGTAGAAGATGTAGAACGGGATCATCGGCTCGCCGTGGGTCGCGTAGCTCGACGCCGCCGCCGTGAACGACGCCATCGACCCCGCCTCGGTGATGCCCTCCAGCAGGATCTGCCCGTCGGTCGCCTCCGTGTACGACAGCAGCAGCTCCCGGTCCACCGCGTCGTACCGCTGGCCGAGCGGCGAGTAGATCTTGGCCGTGGGGAACAGCGACTCCATGCCGAACGTCCTGGCCTCGTCGGGCACGATCGGCACCCACCGCCGTCCCGTCTCCGGCTCCCGCATCAGGTCCTTGACCAGCCGGACGAACGCCATCGTGGTGGCGACCGGCTGCGCCGAGCCCTTGGCGAGCCGGCTGAAGTGCCGCTCGTCCGGGTCCGGCAGCGGGTGGTGCGTGACCGTCCGGCCGGGAAGGGGGCCGCCGAGCGCGCGCCGGCGTTCGAGCGCGTACTCGACCTCCGGCGAGCCGGGGCCCGGGTGCAGGTACGGCGGCAGGTCGCCGGCCAGCTCCGCGTCGCTCACGGGCAGGTCGAGCCGGTCGCGCATGGCGCGGAACTCGTCCTGGGTGAGCTTCTTCATCTGGTGGTTGGCGTTGCGCGACTCCACGCCCGCGCCGAGCGTCCAGCCCTTGACCGTCTGGACGAGGATCACCGTCGGGACGCCCTGGTGCTCCAGGGCGCGGCGGTAGGCGGCGTACACCTTGCGCGGCTCGTGGCCGGCCCGCGAGCCGCTGACGATGCGGCGCAGCTCCTCGTCGGAGTGGGGCACGTCCAGCCCGTGGAACAGCCGCTGCCTGATGTAGTCGCCGGAGGAGGCGGCGAGCGTCTGGAACTGCCCGTCCGGTGTCTCCGCCAGCCTGGCCACCAGCTCGTCGGAGCGGAGCAGGTCGTCCCAGTCGCGGCCCCACAGCGCCTTGACCACGTTCCAGCCCGCGCCGCGGAAGACGCTTTCGAGCTCCTGGACGATGCGGGTGTTGCCGCGTACGGGACCGTCCAACCGCTGCAGGTTGCAGTTGATCACGAAGGTGAGGTTGTCCAGCCCCTCGCGGGCGGCCAGGGTGAGGGCGGCCGTGGACTCGGGCTCGTCCATCTCGCCGTCGCCGAGGAAGGCCCACACGTGGGAGGCCGAGGTGTCCTTGATGCCGCGGTTGTGCAGGTAGCGGTTGAAGCGGGCCTGGTAGACCGCGTTGAGCGGCCCGAGCCCCATGGACACGGTGGGGAACTGCCAGAAGTCCGGCATGGCCCGCGGGTGCGGGTAGGACGGCAGGCCGCCCTCCGGCTCCCGCCGGAACAGGTCCAGCCGCTCCTCGCTCAGCCGGCCCTCAAGGAAGGCACGGGCGTAGATGCCGGGCGAGGCGTGACCCTGGAAGTAGACCTGGTCGTGGCCGCCGTGGAAGAAGTGGTTGAAGCCGACCTCGTAGAGCCACGCGGCCGAGGCGTAGGTGGCCAGGTGGCCGCCGAGGCCGAGCTTGCCCCCTCGGGTGATCATCGCGGCGGCGTTCCACCGGTCGTACGCCGCGATCCGCTGTTCCAGCGCGAGGTCGCCCGGGTAGGCGGGCTCGTCCTCGGTCGGAACGGTGTTGAGATAGCGGCCGCTCGTGGCCAGCCGCCGCAACAGGAACTCGGCCCGCTCGGGGCCTGCCTGGCGCCGTACGGCCTCCAGCGACTCAAGCCATTCGGCCGTCTCTTGGGGGTCCCAGTCTGTCTCCATGTATACCATTACACCCTATGATCGATCATCCGATGTGTTCCGGGGTAGGATTTTGCCCGTGAAACCGGTTGTGCGGGCTCCACTACGCGACCAGATCCGGCAGGCGGTCGTGGACGGGCTGATCAGCGGCCGTTACGCGCCGGGCGACCGCATCGTCGAGCGGCGGGTGGCCGCCGAGCTCGGCGTCAGCCAGGCCCCGGTACGTGAGGCGCTGCGCGAGCTGGAGGCGCTGCGGCTGATCGAGTCCTCGCCCAACAGGGGCGCCCAGGTGCGCGGCATCACCGAGGCCGACCTGCGCGAGGTCTACCAGGTGCGGGCGAGCCTTGAGGAGACGGCCGTCCGCCTTGGAAGTCCTGACGTGCACGCGCTGCGCCGGCACCTGCGCCGCCTCCAGGAGGCCGCCGCCGGCGGGTCGCTCGCCGACCAGGTACGGCACGGGGTCGACTTCCATCGGGAGATCGTGGCGGCGGCGGGCAACGCCGTGCTGCTGTCGGTGTGGGAGTCGCTGGGCGTCGAGGTGTGGACGCATCTGTCGATCCGGCTGTTCCGGATGCGGCCGCAGGAGAACGCCCGCGACCACGAGGCGCTGGTGGAGGCGTTCGAGCGGCACGATCCCTGGGCGGGCGAGCTGCTGCGCGACCACGTGCTCGCGTACGCGCCCGGTTCGACGTGCGGCGAGACCCCCGGCGGCGCCGGGACGGGAACAGAGGCGGGGTCAGGGACGGGGACCAACCATTGATGAGCCTCTCGTGACCCACAGTTGGCGGCCGGCTCAATACGCTACCCAGCGTGACTGACGACAGGATCCGACGCAGGCGGCAGATCAGCATCGACGGGGCGGGCATCGAACGGCGGAAGGCGGCGATCCAGACCATCGTCGACCAGGCGCCCCCGCAACCCCGCCCGCACACGGAGACGCCGCCCCTCGTCTCCCCCGCCGCCCAGGGCACGGAGCGAACATCCCCGTCCTAGCTGCGCGAACCGGATGTCCCCGGCGCCGAGGACATCCATCGGGAACGGCTGGGTAGTGGTCGCCCATGGCAACGGTCATGGATCGGGTGCGCGCGTACCTGCGCAGCCCCAAAGGCAGGCAGAACGTCGAGAAGGTCAAGCGGATGGCCCGCGACCCCCACACCCAGGAGAAGGCCCGGCGCTTCCTCGGCCGGTGGCGGTCGCGGCGTCACTGACGCGGGTCCCGGCGGGTCGCTCTCCTGCGTTCACGCTCAGCAGATCTTGTAGTCGGCCCGCGAGGAGTTGTACGAGCAGGAGTCGATCAGCCTGCCGGACGCGTCGCGCAGGTAGCCCGTGTCCGCGGTCTGGTTCCAGATGTAGGCGTAGGTTCCCCCGCTCCTGTTCCAGTAGCGCGTGGTGCGGGTGTCCCTGCCCTTGCCGGTCCGCACGGTCACCGTCTTGCCCGCCCCGAGGGTGAAGGCGCCGAAGGTGTAGACGTGGTCGGACCGCCTCGTCTCGTCGCGCAGGGTCCATCCCTTGAGGCTGACGGCCTTCTTCGTCCGGTTCTTGAGCTGGGCGTACTCGCCGTTCAGGCTGCTGTTCGCGCCGAAGTCCGGCGAGCCGGGCGAGTCGTAGTAGATCTTGGTGAACACGACGGCGGGCGCCGCCGCGTGGGCCGGCTGGGAGACGGCGGCGACGGTTAACGCGGCGGCTGCCAGCACTGAGGGGATACGCACGACAGGTCCTCCTGCGATGGGCGATAGGCCATATGCGGGAAACGATGATATTGACGATTCCGTGAGGGAATGGACCGTTCCCATATCGGTTCGATATCCGCCCGGCGCCCGCGCCCGGCCGCGCTACCCGCTGGTCGCCAGGCGCTACTGAGCGCAGCGGCGCTCTTCTCCCGCGGGCGCGACGGTCATGGAACCGCAACCGGCCGGGCCCCTTGCTCTACCGCCGCCTTCAGGTCGTAAAGCGCGCCCGGACCGGTCTCCCCCGTGTGCCCGCCGCCGCGCGGGCTCCTGGCCCGGCGGCGGCGTCCGCGGCCCTTTACCGACTTCTCCTCAGGACGCGATGCATCGTGCGCCCGTCATCGGCATCCCTCTACGTACGGCGGCCGTCGTTGGTCGGCTTTTTGGCGCCGTTCATGCCGCTTCTTACGATCCTCACCACACTGCGCCGACCGTTCCCGCCGCTCAAAATTAGGGGTGCCGAGCCTTTGCCGCCGTTGGATCAGCCCGGCCCGAGTGGCGTCCTAGCGTGGAAACCAAGTCCGGGCCGAGAACCGGCGTCCCGTACAGGACCCGAGTGGCCCCCCAACGCCAGCCTCAGCGGAGGTGAACTGGCATGAACAGCGCCAAGAACATCCTCGCGGCCGCCGCGATGGCGGCCTCGGCTCTCGTCGTCCCCGTGGCGGCATCGGCTCCGCCCGCGGCCGCAGAGCCCACGGCGCAGCGTACGACGTCCACGGAGACCCTGACGACGCAGCATCCCTGCCGATTCCACCGGAACCCGGCCAGGTGCCGGGCCCGCGGCCACGGAGGTGGCGGCGGTGGCGGCGGCGGCGGAGGTGGCGGTGGCGGTGGTGGCGGCGGAGGCGGCGCCAACATCGACATCAGCAACCAGAACATCGGCGGCGGCGGCGGAGGCGGCGGAGGCGGCGGAGGCGGCGGCGGCGGAGGCGGCGGAGGCGGCGGAGGCGGCGGAGGCGGCGGAGGCGGCGGAG